>CAILKA010000308.1 GCA_903834645.1 uncultured beta proteobacterium | reverse complement strand
GGCTCGTCCTCGGGCTCGGCCTCGTCCGTCTCGAACCGACTGGCCGACATTGCGCTGGGCAGCGACACCGGCGGCTCGGTGCGTGCACCGGCGAGCCACTGCGGTCTCGTGGGGCTGCGCCCGACCCATGGACGCATCAGCCTGGAGGGCTGCCTGGACCTCTCCCCGAGCCTGGACACCTGCGGCTGGTTCACCCGCGACGTGCCCACCTTCGCCCGCGTGGCGCAGGTGCTGCTCGGCGAGGACGCCACGCCGCTGCCCGCGCGCGTGCGGCTGCTCGCCCCCGAGGACGTGTGGGCGCAGGTGGCACCCGAGGCGCAGGCCACGCTGACCGCCGCCCGTGCGCGCGTGGAAGGCGTGCTCGGGCCGGCGGCTCCGGTGCAGGCGGCGCTCGACGGGTTCGACGCGATGTACTGGCACTTTCGCCACATCCAGGGCCGCGAGGCCTGGTCGACCGACGGCGGCTTCATCCGCCGCTACGCGCCGCCGCTGGGTCCGGGCGTGGCCGAGCGCTTCGCCTGGTCGAGCCAGGTGAGCGACGAGCAGGCGAGCCAGGCCACGGCCTTTCGCGCGCGGCTGCGCGCGCACCTGGACGCGCTGCTGGGCACCGACGGCGTCTTCGTCATGCCCACGATGCCCGACATCGCACCGCTGCGCAGTGCCCCGGAGTCGACGCTGGAGGACTACCGCAACCGCGCCATCCGCATGCTGTGCATCGCCGGCCTGGCGGGGCTGCCGCAGCTGTCGCTGCCGCTGGCCGGGCGCGAGGGCGCGCCGCTCGGGCTGTCGCTGATGGGCCCGGCGGGGTCGGATGCGAGCCTCGTGCGGCTGGCGCAGCGCATCGTCGGCGAGGGCTGAGGTGCCGGCAGCGCGCGGGCTGCAGGAAGCGCGCGGGCTAGCCGTTGATCCACACCGCCTGCTCGAGGTCGGCGAACTCGCAGTCCGGCTGCGCCGCGCGGCGCTCGAGCACGACGAAGTCGCCCGCATCGAGCGCGATGAGCCCGTGGTGCCAGGTGCCGGCGTGCAGCGTGTAGCCGCAGCGCCCGTCGGCCAGGAAGGCCGCCAGCGTCCCGGGGTCGGGCGCGTGCGCGCCCAGCGCCACGAGCACCACGCAACGCGCCCCGGCCAGGGGCACGAAAGTCTGGCTGCCCAGGCAGTGGCGCTCCAGCGTGCGCCAGGGTCCGGCCAGCGCCTGGGCCTGCGCACGGAACACGGCCAGCGCAGGGGCGCCACCTTCGGCCAGCAGGCTCAGGCCATCCTCGGCTTCCACGCGCAGGCTCGTGCCGCCGTTGATGGGCCGCGGCGCGAGCGGCTCCCCGGGCCCGGTGGCGTGGCCCGCGGGCAAGGGGGGGATGTCACCCCCCACCAGGCTTCCGTAGGGTGCGAAGCCCTCGCGCGTCAGCGGCTGCAGGTTCAGTCGCATCGCGGCACCCCCGCTCGTCGGTCAGGCCACGCCGGCGCGCGCGAGCATCGCGTGCAGCAGCACGTCCGCACCCGCGGCCAGGTGCTCGGGCCGTGCGTCCTCGATCTCGTTGTGCGAGATGCCGTCCTTGCAGGGCACGAAGATCATCGCCGCGGGCGCCGTGCGCGCCACGTACACGGCGTCATGGCCGGCGCCGCTGACGATGTCCTGGTGCGAGTGGCCGCCCCGGCGTGCGCCCTCGCGCACGAGGTCGGCCAGTTGCGCATCGAAAGCGGTGGGGAGGTACTCCACCACCTGCTCCACCTGGATCTCGATGCCCGGCCGCGCCAGCTCGGCGGCCGCCTCGCGCAGCCGCGCGTCCATGCGCGCCAGGGCCTCGGCGCGTGCATGGCGGAAGTCCACCGTGAAGCGGACGCGCCCCGGGATCACGTTGCGCGAATTCGGGAACACGCTCACCTGCCCCACCGTGCCGCGCCCGTCGGGCTGCTCGTCCAGGGCGATGGCCACCACGCGCTGCATGAGCGCGGCAGCGGGCTGCAGCGCGTCGCGCCGCAGCCGCATCGGGGTGGGGCCGGCGTGTGCCTCCATGCCCTGCACGGTCACGTCGTACCAGCGCTGCCCGAGCGCGCCCGTCACCACGCCGATCGTCACGCCCGCATCCTCCAGCACCGGCCCTTGCTCGATGTGGGCCTCGAAGTAGGCGCCCAAGCGCGGCGCCCCGTCGGCCAGCGCCGCGGGTGCCTGCCCCGCAAAGCCGATGGCCGCCAGCGCCTCGCGCACGCTCGTGCCCTCGGTGTCGCGCGCGGACAGCGCGTGCTCAAGCGTGAAGGCGCCGGCGTACACGCCCGAGCCCATCATCACGGGCACGAAGCGCGAGCCCTCCTCGTTGGTCCACACGCACACCTCCAGCGGCGCGCGCGTGCGGATGCCCGCATCGTTCAAGGTCTGCAGCACCTCCAGGCCCGCCAGCACGCCGTAGTTGCCGTCGAAGCGTCCGCCCGTGGGTTGCGTGTCGATGTGGCTGCCGGTGGCCACCGCGGGCAGCGTGTCGTCGGCGCCGGCGCGGCGCGCAAAGAGGTTGCCGATGGCGTCCACGCGCAGCGTGCAGCCGAGCTCCCGCGCCCAGGCCGTGAACTGCTCGCGCCCCTGCCGGTCGAGCTCGCTCAGCGCCAGGCGGCACACGCCCCCGCGCGGCGTGGCGCCGATGGCCGCCAGCGTCATCAGGCGCTGCCACAGGCGCGCGCCGTTCACGTGGGCGGGAAGGGCAAGGGAGGGTTCGGCGATTCGGTCCATGGCAGCGCGCGGACGGCGTCCGGGTGGTGGCGTCGAGAGGTGGGATTGTGAACGCGCGCACCCCGCTGACGAAGCCGCGCCGCACCGGCGCGGTGCCCGCCATCGTGCCGCGGGCTGCACCGGCGCCTGCGCCCACTGCCACCGACCGGGTCTACGACGGCATCTACCGCGCCATCGTCGAGCACCGGCTTGCGCCGGGTACGAGGCTGCGCGAGGAGGAGCTCGCCGAGTCGTTCTCGGTGTCGCGCACCGTGGTGCGCCAGGCCCTGCAGCGCCTGGCCCAGGATCAGATCGTCGAGCTGCGCCACCACCGCGGTGCGCTCGTGCCGGCCCCGGGCATCGAGGACGCCGCGCCCGTCTTCGATGCGCGGCGCGTGGTGGAGTGCGAGATCGCGCGCCGCCTGGCCGGGCGGCTGAGCCCCGCGCAGCTGGCCGAGCTCACCGCCCTCGTGCAGGCCGAGTCGGCCGCCGAGGCGCGCGGCGACAGCGCAGCGGCCATTGGCCACTCGGGCGAGTTCCACCGCGCGCTGGCCCGGCTGGCGGGCAACCCCGTCTTCGTCAAGCTGCTCGACGAGCTGCTGCCCACCACCTCGCTGCTGATGGCGCTGTACAAGCCGCCGGGCCGGCCGGCTTGCAGCGTTCATCGCCACCACGAGATGCTCGCCGCGCTCATGCAGGCCAGCCCCGCAGGCAGCGCCGCGGAGATGCGCCGACATCTCGACGAGCTCGAGCAGTCGCTGCGTCCGCAGGAGGCGGCGCCGCGCGCGCTGCGCGACGTGTTCGCGGCCTACCGCGAGCCGGGCCGGGCGCGCACGGCCACGCGGACCGCCGCAGCCTCGGCCGGACCCGATCCCGATCCCGATCCCGAGCCCGAGCCCGCGCTCACCCGGCGGCGCGCTGCCGCGCGAGCTCGATGAACCACGACACGCTGTCGGCGTTGGCCATCGCATCGCGGTTGAGCACGCGTGCCGGGTCGGCCCCCAGCAGCAGTTTCTTGACCGGCAGCTCCATCTTCTTGCCCGAGAGCGTGCGCGGGATCGCCGCCACCTGGAAGAGGGCACTGGGCACGTAGCGCGGCCCGAGCCCCTCGCGGATCGCGGCCCTGAGCCGCGCAGTGAGCGCCTCGTCGAGCACGAGCCCCTCGCGCAGCACGACAAACAGCGGCATCCAGCTCTCGCGGCCCAGGTACTCCAGGTCCACCACCAAGCTGTCGAGCACCTCGGGCAGCGCCTCCACCACGCGGTAGAGCTCGGCCGTGCCCATGCGCACGCCGTGGCGGTTGATGGTGGCGTCGCTGCGGCCGTAGATGATGGC
>CAILKA010000307.1 GCA_903834645.1 uncultured beta proteobacterium | reverse complement strand
TGTCGGCTGATACGGCTCTGCGCCTGGAGCGCTACTTCGGCAGCGAGGCCAAGGGCTGGTTGAACCTTCAGGCAGCCTACGAGTTGCGAGTGGCCGAGATCGAGAACGGCAAAGCCATCGCCAAGGAGATCCAGCCGTTTGTGCTGGCCGCCTGAGCCACGCCAGCGGGTTCACATAGAACGCCTGCAGCCGGCCAGGAGCTGCCGGCGACGAGTGGCAGCTTCAGGGAGCGTGGCTGACGAGGCGATCAAAGTGATCCGGCAAGCCGCATTGAGCCACCTGTCGACGACGTCGTACCGCTATCGCAAGGTTGGAGCCCGGTCGACTCTGCGCGAATTCATCATCCCGTTCGGCACCACCGGCTACATCCTTCGCTTCGATTTCCGCACGCAGGAACTGGTCCTCGTCATTGGCGCACGCGATCAGCGCGAAGAAGACTTCCACTGACCCATCCAGGCAGCAGAAGAAGAACTCCGTACGCTGCAGCGCACGGCCTGAAACTCGCTTGGCCTCGTAACCCGTAGACGTCGGCCGGAATCGCAAGGCAATCCGCGGGATGCTGTTGACGACTTGATGGGGTCGGAACCGCGGCCGGCTTGCGCCGCGTTGTTCCTACGTTGGAAGGTCGAGGGTCGCTTCCAGCCCCGGGCCCGCGTTGCGGAAGCGAAGCTCGCCCCCATGGGCCCGGGCAACGGCGCGGCACAGGTAAAGGCCCAGCCCCACCCCGCCGGTGCGGCGCTGGCGCGCCGCGTCGGGCCGGTGGAAGGCCTCGCCGAGACGGCTGAGCTGTGCCTCCTCGATGCCGGGGCCGAAGTCCCGCACCACCAGGCGCAAGCGGCCGTGGACCTGCGCCGTGCACACCAGCGGCTCGGTCGCGGCGGCCCCACCGTGTCGCAGTGCGTTGTCGATCAGGTTGCGCAGGAGCAGGCGCAGCCGCACGGGGTCCAGTGGTGCCTCGAGAAGATCGGACTCCAGCCGCAGTTGCAGCCTGGCAGACGCAAAGCGCTCTTCAACGACTTCGCGCACGAGCGCGTTCAGGCTGCAGGACTCGCGCTGCAGGGCCCGGTGCCCCTGCGCCAGCCGCTCGCTCTCGAGCAGGTCGCTGATCAGCGTCTTGGCTCTGCTGCCAACCTCAACGTCCATCTACACTGCCCGGTGCTGGACGGCGTGTACCGGCCAGCGACCCTGGTGAACGGTCCAAGGACCTGCCGACACCAGGGCCTTTGAATCTCCTGTGCTTACGACTACAACAGAGCACAGTCCACTGCCGCCCCGTCCGGAGCCTGCGCATGACCGCCGAACGCCCCGTCAGCCGTGCCCAACGCTGGATCGAACGCCTCGCGCACCCCTTGCTGCTGACGGGCGCCTACCTGCTCTGGCTGGCGATGGACCGCGGCGTCGAGGCGGTGATGGTGGCCCTGGTCGGCGCATTCGCGGTGCTGATGTTGCTCGAAGCCTGGGTGCCCGCCATGCCCGAATGGCGGTTGCGGGTGGGGCAGCGCCTCCTGCTGGCGGCCCTGTACCTGATGTCCTTCGTGCTGTTTGGTGTCTTCACCGCCATCTACGAAACAACGCTGGGCCAGCCCCTGGCCTCGGCACGCGACGCACTCGGCCTGGGCTGGCCAGACGGACTGCCGGTGCTGGCCCAGGTGCTGCTGCTCTTCTTCGCCAGCGACTTCGTCTACTACTGGATCCACCGCGCCATCCACCGCTGGGGCTGGCTGTGGAAAGCCAGCGGACACGGCTTCCACCACGCCTTCCAGAACCTGCACGCGCTCAACGTCGGCACCAATCACCCTTTCGAACTGGTGTTCCTGACGCTGCCGATGGTGCTGGTGGCCACGGTGTTCGGCGCCAGCGGCGAGGCCGTGGCCGGCGCCACCGTGCTGGTGGTGGTCAACACGGCTGCGGCGCACGCCAACGTGCGCATGGACACGCCGGTATTCAACTGGGTGTTCACGTCCGCCAACCAGCACCGTCGCCATCACTCCAGCGAGTTCGCGGTCAGCAACACCAATTTCGGCTGCAACGTGATCCTCTGGGACCGGCTGCTCGGCACCTTCTCCAAAGGCGACGTGCGGCAAACGGGCATCGGCCCGGGCGAGCCGACGCTGTGGCAGAAGTTCATGCTGCCTTTGCGCGAACCGGAGTTCGCCGACACGGCGGCCACGCGCGCGCGGCGCCGGCCGGGCGGCGCGGGTTGACCACCGCCACGGGAAGGCCGGCAGCCTGCAGCGCGCAGGCCAACTCCGTCTCGTAGCCGCCGGTGGCTTCCATCGCCACCAGCGCCACGTCCAGCGGCTTCAAGGCCGCCGTCAACGCCGAGCGGCCGACGCGATCGGTACGAACTAGATTCCCGACAACACCGCGTCCAGGGCCGAGTCCAGCGCGGAGGAGGTGCTGATATTCATCGAGCGCCACGGCCTGCACGGCAGAGGACTCGGCTACGTCGACCTCCATCTGCTGACATCGGTCGCGCTGACCCCAGGCGCCAGACTATGGACCCGGGACGCAGGACTGCGGCGGATGGCCGATTTGCTGGGCTGCGCCCATCCTGAGTCGGCGCACTGAGGCGTGGCGCCGGTGGTCGAGGGCAAGCCGGGCAGCGCCGGTGTACCCCGTCATCCGCCAGCTCGACACGACACCGGCCACATGTTCGCCGCGAGAACACGTGACGTGTCCGCGCCGGTCGAACTTTGACCCCCCCGCAGACCAGACCCGGCCGCAGTGATTAAATGGCAAGCCCGAGGAACATCCAGCGCAGCCCGTGCAAGCGCGGCCGAATCCATGAACCTGAAACTGCCCATCACTGTCGTCGATGAACTCGCCGATCACGAGATCCGAGCCGTTGGCGAACTCGACCTTGCCAGCGGCGACATCAGGATCGTGCGCTACGAGGATTACGACATCGCCACCCAAGGCCTGCCCGCGCATCACAAGGACTACGAGTTCACCGTTGGCGTTCTCTCCAGCGGCGGCCGTGACGTCGAGTTCGGCGTGCGCGTGGACCGCATGTCCGGCCGGTACAGCGTGACCCCGGACGAACTGCTCGAGATCAAAGGTCGCGCGGCCAAGTTGTTCTCCCAGCCGCCGGGCGCGCCGACGATGCACTGAAGGCCGGTGTGCACGGCGGTGCACCGATTCGTGAGGCGGCGCAGAGGTCAAGACCTACGGCTTCACTTCGGATGATCGCCTGCGAGTCATCGGTGCAGTCAAGCTCGCCGCCCACGATGGCGTCGCCCTCGATACCTACCGCTTCGAAGCCGTCGATCGCGGGTCAGCCGCCTCGGGGCCGGAGGTCGACGCGCCACACCGAGAGCTCCCGCCGGGCCTGACCCGAGGCGAGGTCGGGCTCTGTTCCGACGGGAAGCACCCGGGCGATGAGCGGGCTGCTCCGCCGGTTCACGCAGTCCGCGGCCTCGGCGGCAGTCAGGCCGCCTTGCAGTGCCACCCTCGCCACGCAGCCGTCGCTGTATTGACCCAGTGAATTCCTGCTCAGCTCAAATTTCAGTCGGCGCCAACAGCATTGGCGTTCAGCCTGTGGGGGAGGGAATACGGAACGACAGAAGCGCACCAGTGGCGGAGCGGGACCAAGTTCGAAGCGGCCGGCTTGCAGCGGAGGACTTCTTCAGACTGGTAGCGGGCGCTCGCCGTTGCGGCACGATGGGCGGCTATCGACCCCATGCTGTCAGACAGGTGATGGAGTGGGCCGCCCTGAACCTGTCGTTCGGGCCGCCTTCAGTCAGGCGGCCTGCAGAAAGAATTCGACCTTGACGGCATCGAAAGGGAACTCAACCTCCCCAG
>CAILKA010000306.1 GCA_903834645.1 uncultured beta proteobacterium | reverse complement strand
GCAGGTCGATGTGGCGCGGGGCGATGCCCGACTCCACGTAGGTCGGGCAGGTCGACAGGCTCAGCGTGGGCTGCGCGATGTAGTTGGAAGGGTTCGCAACCAGCCGCTGGCGGAACGAATCGATCTCCGCACGCGTGGCCGCCGGGCCCACGAGCATGCCGTAGCCGCCCGCGCCATGCACCTCCTTGACGACGAGTTCGTCCAGGTGCGCCAGCACGTGGCTGAGGTCGGCCTCCTCGCGGCACAGGTAGGTGGGCACGTTGTGCAGGATGGGCCGCTCGCCGAGGTAGAACTCGATCATCTTCGGCACATAGGGATAGATGCTCTTGTCGTCGGCGATGCCAGTGCCGATCGCGTTGGCCAGCGTCACGTTGCCGCGCCGGTAGGCCTCCAGCAGCCCGGCGCAGCCGAGCGTCGAGTCGGGCCGGAAGGCGCGCGGATCGAGGAAGTCGTCGTCCACGCGCCGGTAGATCACGTCCACGCGCCGCGGACCCTGCGTGGTGCGCATGTACACGAAGCCGTCGTCGACGTAGAGGTCCTGCCCCTCGACAAGCTCCACCCCCATCTGCTGCGCGAGGAAGGCATGCTCGAAGTAGGCGCTGTTGTACATGCCCGGCGTGAGCACCACCACCGTGGGCTCGTTGACGGCCGCCGGCGCCGCCGCGCGCAGCGAGTCGAGCAGCAGGTCCGGGTAATGGGCCACGGGTGCGACACGGTTGGCCGTGAAGAGCTCGGGAAAGAGCCGCATCATCATCTTGCGGTTCTCGAGCATGTAGCTCACGCCGCTGGGCACGCGCAGGTTGTCTTCCAGCACGTAGTAGGTGCCGCTGCCGTCGGCGTGCCCGGCGCGCACGATGTCGATGCCGGCGATGTGGGTATAGATGCCGCCGGGCACCTGCACGCCTGCCATCTCGGGGCGGTACTGCGCATTGCCGAGGATGACCTCGCGCGGCACGATGCCCGCGCGCAGGATCTCCTGGCCGTGATAGACATCCTCGATGAAGCGGTTCAGGGCCGTGACGCGCTGGCGCAGGCCCTGCTCCATCTCGCTCCACTCGTGGCGCGGGATGATGCGCGGGATGAGGTCGAAGGGGATCAGCCGCTCGGTGCCGGCGCCGTCCTCGTCCTTGGCGCCATAGACGGCGAAGGTGATGCCCACGCGGCGGAAGATCATCTCCGCCTCCTCGCGCCGCGCCCGCATGGCGGCGTCGGGCTGCGAGGCGAGCCAGCGGGCGTAGGCGGCGTAGTGCGCGCGTACCGGTGCCGGTGCCGGCGCCGCGCCGCCTGCTTGCATCTCGTCGTAGGGGTGCTTCATCGGGCCACCTGTCCTGCCATCAGATTAGCAACTCCCGGGCCGGGTGCCGGCAACGGGTGGAAGGGGCGGGTGGTGACACCCACCGTCAGTTCATGCCGGCCGCCGCCGCGGATCACGCCGCGCAGGGGCGCGACGTCGCCGTAGTCGCGCCCCGTGGCCAGGCGCACGTGGTCGGCCGCAGGCACGAGGTCGTTCGTGGGATCCAGGTCGAGCCAGCCGTCGGTAGGCACCCCGGGCGTGCCCGGCGCCCACACCTGCACCCACGCGTGCGAGGCATCGGCCCCGATGTGCGGCACCCCGTTGCTGGCTTCGGTGCGCAGGTAGCCGCTGACATAGCGCGCCGGCAGCCCGAGCATGCGCAGTGCCCCGGCCAGCAGGTGGGCGAAGTCCTGGCACACGCCGCTGCGCTGCGCAAAGGCCTGGGCCAGCGGCGTGTCCACCTGCGTGCTGCGCGCCTCGTAGCGGAACTCGGCGTGCAGCCGGTGCATCAGCTCGATTGCCGCCCGCGCAACCGGACGCCCAGCCGGGAAGGACGGTCGAGCCCAGGCCTGAAGCGCCTCCAGCCGCGGCACGTAGGGAGAAGGCTGGGCAAAGGCCAGGGCCGGCTCGAAGGGGGCGCAGGCCACGTAGCGCAGCTGCGCCGCCAGTTCGTCCCAGGGGATCGATGCCTCGGGCCGCAGCGCGGCAAAGCGCGGTGCCACCGCCACCACGCTCGTGGCGCGCACCACGAGCGCGCGGTGTGGCTGCGCGAGCATGAAGTGCAGGCAGCCGTTGCCGAAGGCGTCGGTACCGGCATGCCGGTAGGTGGGCGTGGGCCCGATCTGCACCGTGTGGGCGTGCACGGCCTGCGCCGCGTCGGCCAACGGCTGCAGGTGCGCCAGGTGGTGGGCGAGCGACACCGGTGCGCCGTAGTCGTAGCGGGTCTCGTGCACGACCTCGAGGGTGACGGGCACGGGCGTGGCCACGGCGGCTGGCGAGGTCATGCCTGCTGCACCTGCTCGGGCCCGTCGGCGAGGGCAAAGTGCCGGTGCCCGATGGCCTCGGCCAGCGCGAGGGCGCGCGCCTCCCACTGCGCGGCCAGCTCCTGCACACGCGCCCCGATCGCCTCGTCGTCCAGGCCATCGAGCGCCTCCAGCTCGATGCCTGCACCCCGGGCTGGCCAGTCGGCCAGCAGGCTCGCCGCAGGCCCGGGCAACTTGGGCACCTCGGTGCGCAGGCGGCGCAGGAGGCCGGCCAGCGCACGCGGGTTCGTGTCGTCGAGCACCAGCAGGTCCACCACCGCCAGCAAGTCGGCGCGGCGCTGGTAGCGGCCGCGAAAGGTGATGGTGCTGTCGAAGAACTCGAGCAGCGGGTCCAGGCCCTGCCCCAGGCCGTGAGCGGGGTCGAGCGCGCCCTGGGCCAGGAAATCCTGCAGCGCCTGGCTCATGCCGATGAGGCGCTCGATGAGCCGCCCGATCGTGAGCAGGCGCCAGCCGGCATCGCGCGTCATGCGGTCGGCCTGCTGGCCTGCCAGCGCCGTGAGCTGCAGCGCAAGCGCGTCGAGCGCGGCCAGCAGCTGCGCCGGCCCGGCCAGCGCACCTGGGCCGGCCTGCAGGGCAACCCGGAATCCCTCTCGCATCGTGCGGATCAGCCCCCAGTGTGCCGGCGACAGCCGTTCGCGCAAGGCCTGGGAGGCGCGCTCGAGCGCGGCCAGGTTGAAGGCTACGCTCCAGGCGCCCGATTCGTCGCCCGCGGCGGCGGCCAGCGCGCGCTCGAAGACGCGCGGGGCCTGCACGAGGGTGGGCGTGCCTGGCGGCACGATCCCGATGTGCGCGGCCAGCTGCGAAGCGGCGCGCAGCACGGCCGGCTGCGCCGGCCCGTCTCCGGCTCCCAGCGGCAGCACCACCTGGGCCAGCCGCACCTGCTGCTCGGTGCGCTCGGTGTAGCGACCGAGCCAGTAGAGGTTCTCCCCCATGCGGCTGCCCACCGGCCCACGCCGAGCCCGCACCTCGTCCACCGAGAGCCGGCCGGGCAGCATCGTGTAGCGGTCCACCGGGCCGTCGGTCAGCACCCAGGTGTCCAGGCTCGTGCCGCCGCGCTGCATCGACACGCTGCCCTCCCCGCCTCGCGCCACGCGCGTCATGGCACCGGGCATCAGTGTCCAGCCACCCTCGGGCCCGGCGATGGCGTACACCCGCACCATCGCGGGGCGCACCATGAGGGAGCCCTCGCTCCAGATCGGGGCGCGCGAGAAGGCCAGCCGACCCTGCACCGTCCAGGCATCGGGGTCTCGCTCCACGGCCGCCTGGACCTGCTCGAAGACCTGTGAGGTGCGCCCGCCTTGCGGAAAGGTGCTGCGCAGCAGCTTGTCGTCGAGTGTGTCGCGCACGTCGGACCAGGCGGCGGCCTCGCCGCACCACCAGGTGGGCAGCGAGGGCATGCGCAGCGGCTGGCCGAGCAGGCGCGCGGCAATCGCCGGCAGGAAGCCCTGGATCGCGGGCGACTCGAGGAAGGCACTGCCCAGCGCGTTGGCCATTGCCACCTGCCCGGCCCGCACCGCCTGCAGCAGGCCGGGCACGCCCAGCGCCGAATCGGCCCGCAGCTCCAGCGGGTCGCACCAGTCGTCATCGACCCGGCGCAGCAGCCCGTGCACGCGCTCCAGGCCCTGGATCGTCTTCAGGAAGAGCTGCTCGCCGCGCACCGTCAGATCGCCACCCTCGACCAGGGTGAGGCCGAGGTAGCGGGCGAGGTATGCCTGCTCGAACCAGGTCTCGCTGTAGGGCCCCGGGGTGAGCAGCGCCAGCCGAGGCGGCTCACCGCCGGCCAGGGCGCGCGCCGGCCGCTCCAGCGCATCGAGCAGCCGGCGGTAGCTGCTGGCCAGATGCTGCACCCGCAGTTCGCGAAAGGCCTCGGGAAACTGCGCCGACACCAGCAGCCGGTTGTGCAGCACGTAGCCCAGGCCCGAGGGCCCCTGCGTGCGCTGCGCGACGACCCACCAGCGTCCATCGGGTCCGCGCGCGAGGTCGAAGGCCACCACCAGCAGGCGCTGTGCGCCCGGGGGCGCCACGCCCTGCATCGGGCGCAGGTAGCCCGGGTGGCGCAGCACCAGCGCGGGCGGCAGCAGCCCCTCGTGCAGCAGGCGCTGCGGCCCGTACAGGTCCGCCAGCATGCGCTCGAGCAAGGTGGCGCGCTGCTCCAGGCCGGCGCTGAGTTCGGCCCAGTCGGCCGGCTCGATCAGCAGCGGCAGCAGCTCGAGCGACCAGGCGCGCGCGGCCACGCCCTCGCGGCCGAAGACGTTGTGCGTGATGCCGTCGCGGCGGATCTGCGCGGCCAGCGCCTGCTGCCGGCGGTCGAGGTCGGCGCTGCGCGTGAGGCCGGCCGGAACCTCGGGCAAGTGCTGCGCCAGGCGCGCCCACGCCGGGCGCAGCATGCCGTCAGCCGCTCGCGCTTCGTCCCAGGCGCCGGCCACCGGCGGGCCGGCCGCCGCCAGCCACGACGGCAACGCCTCGAGGGACTGCGCCTGCTTCAAGCGGGCCCCGCGTCTGCTGCCCGGCGCAGGTCGAGCGTGAAGGGGAACTCCAGGCTCGGCTGCGCAGGCGCCGCCACCACGTGCCCGGGCGTGTGCCCGAAGGCGAAGAAGCGCGCCAGACGCCGGCTCTGCGCCTCGTAGGCGTTGACCGGGAAGGTCTCGTGGTTGCGCCCGCCCGGGTGCGCCACGTGGTAGCGGCAACCACCGAGCGACCGCTCCAGCCACGTGTCCACCAGGTCGAAGGTGAGCGGCGCATGCACGCCGATCGTCGGATGCAGGGCAGAAGACGGCTGCCAGGCCCGGTAGCGCACGCCACAGACATATTCGCCCGCGCGACCGGTGGGCTGCAGCGGCACCGCCTGCCCGTTGACCGTCACGACATGCCGGTTACCGTTGAGCCCTGCCACCTTGAGCTCCAGCCGCTCCAGCGACGAGTCGACGTAGCGCACCGTGCCCCCGGCCGAGCCCTCCTCGCCCATCACGTGCCAGGGCTCGAGCGCGGCGCGCAGCGTCAGGCCCACGCCGTGCGTGGCGAGCTCGCCCAAGAGCGGGAAGCGGAACTCGAAGTGCGGCGCGAACCAGGCGGGGTCGAAGCCGAAGCCGGCTGCGCGCAGCTCGGCCAGCGCATCCTCGAAGTCGCTCCACACGAAGGTGGGCAGCAGGAAGCGGTCATGCAGCGCCGTGCCCCAGCGCGTCAGGCGCGTGGCGCCGCGGCCGCGGTAGGGCTCGCGCCAGAACCAGGCCACCAGCGCGCGCAGCAGCAGCTGCTGCGCCAGGCTCCTGCGCGCATGGGGCGGCATCTCGAAGGCACGCAGCTCGAGCAGCCCCAGGCGCCCGGTGGGGCCATCGGGGGAATAGAGCTTGTCGATGCAGAACTCGCTGCGGTGCG
>CAILKA010000305.1 GCA_903834645.1 uncultured beta proteobacterium | reverse complement strand
GGCCTCGACCTTCTCGAACACCACGGGCTTGATGTCGAGCTTGTTGGCGCGCGAGTAGTCGGTGAGGTTCTTCTCGGTGGTGGTGCCCGACTGCACGCAGACGGTGGCGCCCTTGAGCTGCTTGGCGTTCTTGATCTTGCCCTTGGAGGGCACCATGAAGCCCTGGCCGTCATAGTAGGTCACGCCCACGAAGGACAGGCCCAGCGACGAGTCGCGCGTGAGGGTCCAGGTGGTGTTGCGCGACAGCACGTCGATCTCGCCGGACTGCAGGGCCGTGAAGCGCTGCTGCGCATTCAGGGGCACCCACTTGATCTTCGTGGCATCGCCCAGCAGCGAGGCGGCCAGCGCCTTGCAGTAGTCGACGTCCAGGCCCGACCAGTTGCCCTGGCTGTCGGCGGCGGAGAAGCCAGCCAGGCCGGTGTTGACGCCGCACACGAGCTGCCCGCGTGCCTTGATCGCGTCGATCGTCTTGCCGGCATGGGCGGGTAGGCTGACGGCAGCCAGCAGCGTGGCCGCGACGGCGCACAGGGTCTTGATAGGCTTGGACAACATGGATTCGCGCTCCTTGAGGGTGGGTGGCGGTGCTCGGGCACACGCCTGTTCAGCGAGGCGCAGAGTATAGGGAGGGGCACCCTCGGCGGCCCCCGCGCTTACACCGAGCCGCGGCAGGGTCAATGGCTGCAGCCGCTTCCAGGCAAGCAGGAAACGGGCCCGCTTCGAGTCCGCACACCGGTGGGGCCCGACCCCAAGCTCGCCTCAGCGCCGCATGATCTGCGGCGCGTACAGCGTCGGATCGGCCCACACCGCCTCCAGCGGCAGCCTGTGGCCAGCCAGGTGATCCTCGATGCAGCGCAGCACGAGCGGGCTGCGGTGGTGCGCGCGGCTGGCGCGCACCTCCTCGGGGCTCATCCAGACGGTGCGCACGATGCCCGCATCCAGTGCGCGGCCCGGCTCGGGCGACCCCACACGCCCGGCATAGGCGAAGCGCACGTAGGTGACGTCCTCCCCGCCCGGCTCGCGCCGCAGGCGCGCCAGGTACACCCCGAGCAGGTGCTGTGGCTCGAAGGGGCGCGCCGTCTCCTCCAGCGCCTCGCGCTGCACCGCCTGCAGCGGCGACTCGCCCTGCTCGAGGTGGCCGGCGGGGTTGTTCAGCCGCAGGCCCTCGGGCGTGTGCTCCTCCACCAGCAGGAAGCGGCCGCCCTCCTCGATGATGGCGGCCACGGTCACGCTGGGCTTGAAGCGGGAGACGCCGGCTGCCGCCTGGGGGGCGCCGTCGGCTGAACCCGCTGATGATTCTGGAGGCGCAATCACGCTCTCGATCCTAGCCCGAGCGGCGCCGTCGGCGCGGGCCCTGTGTTAGTTTCCGGGGTTTGCCACCCTTGCCGAGATCGCCATGCTGATCGGAGTGCCGCTGGAGACGACCGTGGGCGAGACCCGCGTGGCCGTCACCCCCGAGACCACCAAGAAGCTCAAGGCCCAGGGCCACACCGTACGCGTCCAGGCTGGGGCCGGCGTGTCGGCCAGTGCCACCGACGAGGCCTACCAGGCCGCCGGGGCGGAGATCGTCGACCGCGCTGGCGCCTTCGGTTGCGAGCTCGTGCTCAAGGTGCGCAGCCCTCAGGACGACGAGCTGGCGATGATGAAGCCCGGCACGACGCTGGTGGGCATGCTCAACCCCTTTGACGCGCCGGGGCTGCAGCGCCTGGCGAGCGCCGGGCTGACAAGCTTTGCGCTGGAGGCCGCGCCGCGCACCACGCGCGCGCAGAGCATGGACGTGCTGTCGTCGCAGGCCAACATCGCCGGCTACAAGGCGGTGATGATCGCCGCCGACCGCTACCAGCGCCTCTTCCCGATGCTGATGACGGCCGCCGGCACCATCAAGGCCGCGCGCGCGGTGGTGCTGGGCGTGGGCGTGGCGGGGCTGCAGGCTATCGCCACGGCCAAGCGCCTGGGGGCCGTGATCGAGGCCTCCGACGTGCGCCCGAGCGTCAAGGAGCAGGTCGAGTCGCTGGGTGCCAAGTTCATCGACGTGCCCTACGAGACGGCCGAGGAGAAGGAAGCGGCCGAGGGCGTGGGCGGCTACGCCCGGCCGATGCCGCCGAGCTGGCTCGAGCGCCAGAAGGTGGAAGTGGCCAAGCGCGTGGCGCAGGCCGACGTCGTGATCTCCACCGCCCTCATCCCCGGC
>CAILKA010000304.1 GCA_903834645.1 uncultured beta proteobacterium | reverse complement strand
GCCGCTACGAGCGCCGCGCGCTGGAGGAAACGATCCAGATCCAAAGCGAGGCCGTGATCGCCATACCAGGCGGCCTGGTGTCGGACGCCGCCACCTTCAACCTGCTGCTTGCGCACTGCACCACCGTGTGGCTGCAGGCCGAGCCGGAAGACCACATGCGCCGCGTCGTGGCGCAAGGCGACATGCGCCCGATGGCCGCCAGCCGCGAGGCCATGGACGACCTCAAGGCCATCCTCGCCGGGCGCGCGGCCTTCTACTCGAAGGCTGATTTCCGGCTCGACACGAGCACTCGCAGCCTGCAGGAGAGCTTCTTCGAACTGCGCCGGATCGTGCGCGAGGCCCTGCAACTCCCCCTGGAAGCGAAGACCCCGCAGAGCATGCACAATAATGCTTGACTCGGAGGAATGACTGCACTATGATGCCTGTCATCGCATCCGAACTCATGCACTGAAGTGCAGCCACCCAGGAGACCGACATGAGCCAAGCCCCCCGCGTCGACTACCAGACGAACCCAAGCCAGTACCGCCACTGGCAGCTCAGCTTCAACGGCCCCGTGGCCACGCTGAAGGCCGACTTCGACGAGAACGCCGGCCTGCGCCCGGGCTACAAGCTCAAGCTCAACAGCTACGACCTGGGCGTGGATATCGAGCTCAACGACGCCATCAACCGCGTCCGCTTCGAGCACCCCGAGGTGCGCACGGTGGTGGTGACGAGCGCCAAGGACAAGGTGTTCTGCTCGGGCGCCAACATCTTCATGCTGGGTGTGTCGAGCCACGCCTGGAAGGTGAACTTCTGCAAGTTCACGAACGAGACCCGCAACGGCCTGGAAGACTCCTCCGCCCACAGCGGCCTGAAGTTCCTGGCTGCCGTCAACGGCGCCTGCGCCGGCGGCGGCTACGAGCTGGCCCTGGCCTGCGACGAGATCATCCTGGTGGACGACCGCTCCAGCGCGGTGAGCCTGCCCGAAGTGCCCCTGCTGGGTGTGCTGCCCGGTACCGGTGGCCTGACCCGCGTGACCGACAAGCGCCATGTGCGCCATGACCTGGCCGACCTGTTTTGTACCAGTGCCGAAGGCGTGCGTGGCGAGAAGGCCGTGGCCTGGCGCCTGGTGGATGCGGTGGCCAAACCGGCCGTGTTTGCCCAGAAGGTGCAGGAACGCGCCCTGGCCCTGGCCGCGCAGAGTGACCGCCCGGCCGATGGCCGCGGTGTGGCCCTCACGCCCATTGCCTGCGCCATCGAGGCCGACCGCCTCGCCTACCCGAACGTGACGGTGGACATCGACCGCGCCCGGCGCGTGGCGACCTTCACGGTGAAGGCCCCGGTGGGTGACCAGCCCACCGACGTGGCCGGCATCGAGGCCGCCGGCGCCGCCTGGTACCCGCTGGCCCTGGCGCGCGAGCTCGAGGACGCGATCCTGTCGATGCGCACCAACGAGCTCGACATCGGCACCTGGCTCATCAAGACCTCCGGCGACGCCGCCGCGGTGCTCGCGATGGACGCCACGCTGATGGCCCACCGCGGCCACTGGCTCGTGCGCGAGACCATCGGCCTGCTGCGTCGCACCTTCAGCCGCCT
>CAILKA010000303.1 GCA_903834645.1 uncultured beta proteobacterium | reverse complement strand
GCCGGCCTTCGTGGGGGTGGACCCATACAACAAGCGCATCGACCGGAACTCGGACGACAACCTGGTGGCGGTGGGGTCCTAGCTGGAGCGGGCGAGTCGGAGGCAGCAGCGATGTTCACGCGCAGACAGGTGATGGTGGCGGGCTCCGCGTGGGCCGTGGCGGGCCAGGTCAGCGGCGCTCCGGCCGCTGCGTGGCGGCGCCTGCCCACCCAGCCCTTCCGGGGCAAGCAGGACGACATCGCCTTCGTCTCGCCCGACACCGGCTGGTACGGAAACGGTACGGGCAAGCTCTACCGCACCACCGACGGCGGCGAAAATTGGGCGAAGGTGTGGGAGCAACCCGGCACCTTCATCCGGGCGCTGGGCTTCGTCGACGCGCGCCACGGCTTCCTCGGCAACGTGGGCACCGAGTACTACCCCGGCGTCATGGACACGCGCCCGCTCTACCGCACGCGCGACGGCGGCGTGACGTGGACGCCGGTGGAGGCGCCCGGCATCGACCTCGTCAAGGGCATCTGCGGGATCGACGTGGTGCACGAGACCCGCATCTTCCAGGGCGAGACGCGCACGGTTCCGGTCATCCACGCCGCCGGGCGCGTGGGCGGGCCGGCGACGATGCTGCGCTCGGTCGACGGCGGCGACACCTGGAAGGTGATCGACCTGCGCGAGCAGGCCGGGATGATCCTGGACGTGAAGTTCTTCGATTCCCGCAACGGCCTCGTGTGTGCCGCCACGTCCAGCGACACGGAGGAGGGCCACGCGCTCATCCTGCGCACCCGCGACGGCGGCGCGACCTGGACAAAGGCCTACCAGTCGGGCCGCAAGTTCGAGAACTGCTGGAAGATGAGCTTCCCCTCGCGCCAGGTGGGCTACGCGACGGTGCAGAACTACGAACAGGGCACGACGAAGCGCGTGGTCGTCAAGACGACTGACGGCGGCGAGTCGTGGCGCGAGCTGCCGCTCGTCGACGATGCGCGGGTGCGCCAGTTCGGCGTGGGCTTCGTCGACGAGCAGCGCGGCTGGGTCGGGACGACGACCACCGGCTTCGAGACGCACGACGGCGGGCAGACCTGGGCGCCGGTGGCGATGGGGCAGGCGGTCAACAAGATCCGCGTGCTGCGCGCCGGGCAGGGGTTTCGCGCCTACGCCATCGGGGTGGAGGTTCACCGGTGCGATGGGTGAGGAACGCACAGGGCACCTGGCCCGGTGCGCGGGACCTTTCGATCAACCCGGCGTGGCGACGACGAGCCGCAGGCCCACGTCCAGCGCGTCGAGGCGCCTCAGGTGCCCGTGGCGCTCATCCCATCGCCCGCTCATCAAGTCCCGCGACACCTCGGCCACGACGCGATCGACAACCTCGACCGGCATGCGCGCGAAACCGGAGGTGGCCGCCCGCGCATCGGCATCGAGCACACGCTCCGGGTGCGCCCAAAACGAGCCGAGCATCCAGTCCGGCGTGTCACGCGGGATGGGCACCTCATCGATTCGTACGTCGCCGCCGAGCCAGTTCGCGAGCTGCTGCGGCGGCGGAAAGATCCGAAGATCCAGCTCGGCCACTTCGGGCAGGTACTCGGCCATCAGCCACATCGAGGCGCTGACGACCGGGTCGTAGGTCAGGATGACAACCGGCCCGCGCGAGACGCGCCGAAGCTCGCGCACGCCTGCCTCCTGCTCCTCGTCCCAGTGGTGGACGCTCAGCACCGTCATCGCCGCGTCCACGGAACGGTTCCGCAAGGGGAGGTTGCCTGCACTGGCCCGGATGGCGGGCGCGAGCTCGCGCGGGCGCTGCGCCGCCATCACGTCGCTCGGCTCGACGGCGATCACGTGCCGATCCGCCGGTTCGTAAGCGCCTGCGCCCGCCCCGACGTTGACGACCGTCCGGGCATCGGCCAGCGCGGCGTGGATGAGCGCGCGGAACCGGGGATCTTCTCGGCGGGTCCGCGTGTAGCCCTGTCCGATGCGGTCATAGCGAGGCATGGGCCCTCCGAGGCGGTGACGAGGATCGGTGCCGGATCACGGGCTCTCCACGGCCAGCGGCTTGACCAGGGTGTGCCGGTTGAAGCGGCCGACGTAGCCCGGCACGACCGCCACGCTGCGGTAGCCGAGCTGGCCGTAGAGGGCGGCCACGCCGTCGTCCAGCGTCTCGATGAGGGCGTCGCGGCAGCCGCGGCGCACGGCCTCGGACTCGAGCACCTCCAGGACGCGGCGCCCCAGGCCCTGCCGGCGCAGTTCCGCACGGACCCACAGGTAGTTCACGAACAGGCGCCCGTACTCGGTGCGACCCGACCCGCCTGCCACCACGCGGGAGCCGTCGCGCACCAGGCAGGAGATGGGTTCGGCGTGACCGTCCCAGGCCTGCGCCCGACCGTGGGAGAAGACGCCCTCGGAGACGACCTGCAGGTCTTCGTCGGAGGCTTGGGCGTCGACGGTCCAGGTGAGGGGCATGCGTAAACCTTTGGGCGGGGAGGGCCGGATGTCTGGCGTTGATTCGATCCGAGACGATACCCGGGAGCTCCGGCGGCGCGAGCGCGGAGTCCATCTCACCCTTTCGCTGAATGCCCGTCGCTAGAATCTTTCCGCACCCGTCGGCGCCGAGGGCGCCAGGCCACCGGGCCCCGCGCAGGCTCCGCATGAGCCATGGCCATCCACTCCGACGCCTTATCCTCCAGCCCACCCGCCTCCGAGAGCGGCTCCGTCCACGAGGGCTATTCGGCCGCCTGCCGCGACTGCGGCCATCCCCTGTTGGCCGGGGATCGCTTCTGCAGCGCCTGCGGGCAGCCCACCCGGATTCACCCGCCCACGCTGTGGGAGTTCGTTCACGAGTGGCTGCAGCACTACGTGGCGCTGGAAGGCAAGCTCTGGAAGAGCCTCTGGGCGCTGATGGCCCGCCCGGGGTTCCTGACGCTCGAGTACCTCGCGGGGCGCCGGCAGCGCTACGTGCAGCCGCTTCGGCTGCTGCTGACGCTCGGGGTGCTGTTCTTCCTGTTCCTCAAGCTGGGCGCGCCGGCCGACTTCGCGACCGTCGACGTCCAGGTCTCTCCCGCGTCTGCACTGCCGGCTTCGGCCCCCCAGCCTGCCGCCTCGGCCCCCGAGCCGGCCGCCTCGGTTGCAGCGCCCGGCATCAGGCTGCCCGAGGCCTGGGCCCAGATGCTGCCGGCGAAGGTGCAGCAGCAGCTCGAGGCTGCGAACGCGCGGGCGAGCGCCGACCCGCAGGCCGAGCTGCGCCGCCTCGGCAAAGCCATGCTCGGCATGGCCCCTTACGCGGTGCTGGTCTCGCTGCCTTTCTTCGCCGGCCTGCTCAAGCTGCTCTTCCGGCCGATGCCCTTCGGCGCCCATTTCGTGTTCGCGCTGCACCTGCACGCAGCCTGGTACGGGTGCCTGCTGCTGGTCGGGTTGCTGCCCTGGCTGTGGGCCGCCCTTGCCGCGTGGGTCTGGGCGAACCTCTACCCGGTGCTGGCGCTGCGGCGCGTGCACGGCATCGGCTCGCGCCTCGCGATCGGGAAGTCGATCGTGCTGGCCGTGCTGCACCTGATGCTGATCCTGGCGGGCATCGTCGGCCTGGTCCTCCTCGGGGTGACGCTGGAACCCTGAGTTCGGGAAGGGCATGGCCCAGCCTCTGGGGCAGGGCCTGGGGTTTGCGCCATCTGGCTGGCGATGCACGCCCCGACTCGAGTCTGCTCGCACACTGCGGCCGTGTACGCTACGGTCGTGTAGCAGGCCGGGAAACGATGAAGAACATCACCCTCAGCGCGGATGCTGCGCTGATCGAAGCTGCGCGCGCCCGCGCGCAGGAGCAGCACAGCACGCTCAATGAGCAGTTTCGCTTGTGGCTGGCCGACTACGCGCACCCGCAAGAGAGGTTGCAACGCTACGACGCCGTGATGAAGCAGTTGCGCGGCAAGCTCGAGGTTGGGCGCAAGCTCACCCGGGATGAGATGAATGCCCGCTGACGTCTTCATCGACACCAACGTCTTCGTCTACCACCTGGACGCGACCGACCGCCGCGAGCATGCGCTGGCCGACAGGCTGATCCGCGAGGCCCTGGCCTCCGGAAGAGCCTGCATCAGCTTCCAGGTGGTGCAGGAGTGCCTGAACACGGTGCTGCGTCACGCGAAGGTGGGCCTGAGCGCCGAGCAGGCGCGGCTCTACCTCGACACGGTGCTGCTGCCGCTGCTCCAGGGGGCGGCCAGCCCGGCCCTGTACCACCGTGCGCTCGACGTCCAGTCGCGCTACCGCTTCAGCTTCCAAGACTCGCTCATCTCGCCGCCGCGCTCACGGCAGGCTGCTCGAAGCTGCTGAATCAGCAGTGGTGTCGCGCTAGGCCCTTGGTTCGCCCGAAAACTCTTCCCGGAAGCGCTCGATCTGATGCATGCGCTCGTGAAGAATGGTCACGATGCCGACGTCGCCATTGGACAAGCGCCGCCAGTACACGAAGTGCCGCTCGTAGCGGAAGTAGAACCCTTCGACCCCGAACGCAGCAGGTACCGGTCTGGACGCCACCCCATGCGCATCGATCCGTTCAAACGCTTCGAAGAGCCCGGTGATGTAGTCGTTGGCCTTTGCTTCCCCCCAGCGATCACGGGTGTAACGGTAGATCTCGTCCAGACGCCACGAGGCCGACTCCTGAACCCGTACCGTGGGCATCGATCAGGCACCCGCGGCGTTGCGCGCGATCACATCCGCTGCTGTCAGTGGCGTGTAGGCAGACTCGGGGGCGGCAAACGCGTGAGCCAGTTCCGCCTTCAGGCGATCAAACGCCTGCTGGTCCCTGCGTTCCATGTCGCGCCGAATCAGATCGCGCACGTACTCGCTGACGTTCTCGTAGGTGCCGCCTTGCTGTACGTTGGAGGCCACAAACTCGCTGAGCGCCGGGTTCAGTCGAACGGTCATGGTGGTGGTTTGTGACACGGTAGGCTCCCGGAGTGAATCGGTGTCTTCAATTTAATCAATATTGAAGACAGGCGCAAGCTCTTGGTTGGATGCTCACCCCCACAGCATCCGCCCGATCAGCCGCCCCGGCAGCAAGGTGAAGAGCCCGGTGATGACGAGCGCGCCGATGTACAGGCCGATCATCTGCCCCCGGTGGGCCTTGACTCGGTGGGTGCGCGCGAACCACACGCCGAGGGCGAGCGCGAAGAGCGTGAAGACCGACAGCCCGTGGATCCAGGAGTAGCCCTTGGGACCGTGGATGGCAAAGGAGATGCCGGCCACGCCAGCCATGCAGGCCACCCAGATCCAGCCCAAGACGCGGTGCGGCAGGTGGCCCTTGCGACCGCGCAGCAGGCCCGCGCCCAGCACCACGGCCGTGGCAGCCAGCAGCGCGTGCGTGACGATGACGGGGGTCCAGGTGTCGGCGGGTGTGGTCATGGAGGTTGGGGCGGCCAGATGGACCCGTGAGAATTGGAGCACGCCAGGGGCGGCTACGTCGAGTGAGCCACCGCCGCGCGGTGTGCGCAACGACTTGAGGGTCAGCGGGCTGCTATGCACGCCCGACGCACTTCTTCACGTACCGGAAGCCTGCGCTTCATGGGTTCTCTCCATCCTGTGCACGCTGCAGCGACCGCCGAGGACACCGATGC
>CAILKA010000302.1 GCA_903834645.1 uncultured beta proteobacterium | reverse complement strand
GGGCTGGTCACACGGAGGCAGCACCGTGCTGGCGGCCACCAACCTCAACCACCCCGAAGTGCGCAACGCCCCGGTCAAGCCCTCGCTGGCCGCTGCCTTCTACCCCGGCTGCAGCACGGAGCTGCGCACCGGATACCAGGCTGCGGCGCCGCTGCTGCTGCAGATCGGCGAAGACGACGACTGGACCCCGCCCGAGCCCTGCCGGCAGCTCGCGGCTCAGGCCACTGGTGCCGCGGTGACCTTCCATGCCTACCCGGGCGCGGTGCACGGGTTCGACGGCACGGCGCCGGTCACTGTGCGGCGGGACGTGCCCAACGGAGTGAGGCCGGGGCAGGGGGTGCGGGTGGGGGGAGAGCCCGAGGCGAGGGAACTGTCGAGGCAGCGGTTGGCGACGTTCATGGGCGTGGTAAGTGCCGTGCAGCCGCCACACAAGCCCTGACCGAGCCCGGCCTGAGCGGCTGGCGGATGCGAGTGCCTCCCCCACACCTGGGCCGGAACCTACTCCTTCTTGTAGCGCGCCTCGACGACCGGACCCAGCGCCTCTTTCAGAGCTGCGACTTGCGCCTTGGCATGTTCCTTGTCGCCGAACCCGGTGACTCCTCGCTCGCCAAGGGCCACCGTCAACACGAGCGAACCTCGAGACAGCGGGTAGGTCACTGGCGTGGAAGCATTGCAGAAATGCAGTGCGCATCGCTTGGCGGGCCCCGCGGTCCCGTCAGCCTGGGCTGGGCCGATTACGACGTCGGGAACCGTGACGACAGACTGCCCGGCGTTCGTGAACCGCTCGATTCCCTGGTCTGGCTCCGCCAGGGCGTGGATGCTGAGCGCTGCGGCAACGTCAACCACTGGAGGGCTGTCGTTCCGGGTAATGGCCACCGAATTGAGCATCCTGAGGTACACCGGGCGAAATCGAAAGGCCTTGGTGGCGGTGGAGGCCAGTTCGACACCGGCATGGTCCAGCTTCAGGATTGCCAACATTCCCAACGTGGGCGTCGAAGTCGAATCCGACAACGACGCACTGGTCGACGAGAGCGGCAGCCGGTGTGTGACGAGCAGGCATTGAGCCGCAGCCAGGTCAGCAGGCTTGACGATGATCGCGGCTGAATACGATGCCGTCGAACCAGCGACAATGCGGTCGATTCGGCCTTGAAGCCACTGCGCCCCGACGGTAATCGCACCCGAGACCATTGAGCCGGTGTCCATCTTCGCCGCTGTGCCACTTTTGGTGTCCGGCACTTGCACGCCGCAACTTCCGAGCAGGTTGGGCAAGTCCCCCTTGATGGCGGGGTACTGCTCAAGTTCCTGGACCAACTCCTCACGCCGTTGGGATGCCACAGGCAGCGCTTCGAGCCTCACCTCGCCGACGCCGACTCCGCTCATGTCGGCCTTCTGGAACGTGACAGCCCGCAGCGTTTCACAACCCGCCAGCAGGAAGGCCAGACCGAACACGAGAAGCCTGAGTGCCATGCTCGCAAACACCTGGCGGGCCAGGACGGTTGAATGTTGTGAGAACCTGGGCGCTCGCCGGTACTTCAGCGCGCTGCCAAGCTACCGCATGAGATCGGCGGAACTGAAGTGAAGGAGCACCGGACCGCTTTCCGTGTTCGCCGCGACTTCGTCATAGGTAGACTTAAGGACTTCCAAAGCCCGCTCCCGAGAGCTGGCCTTCAGGACAACATGGACGTTTGGGCCGCTGGTCCCCGGGCCTGCGCCCGCAAGCGTGCCGAGGCTCACCCCGATAAGTGCTGCTCCGCCCTCGATGTCCGCAATGGTCATGCCGCCAAATTGAGCGCTCCCGCTTTTGGTTCTTGCCCCTATGGGCTGACGGGGAGGAGGCGACGCCAGAGTCGCGGCGTTGATGGGTTGCGGGGGCATGGAGGTTAGGTCTGGCATTTCGGTTCCTCTTTGTTCGGAATCGTCGTTCCCAACGGGTCACTAAAAAAGGATCACTCTGCGAGACACGCTCAGCAATGCGGACTTCTCCGTATCCCCTGACGACAATCCGCCAGCCCACCTGTCGAGCCGGTCACCTAGGTCTGCGGCCCACTGGCCGATTGCGTGGTCCGCGGGCAACCGGTCGCGTAGGCGACGCGATGCTATGGCTGCTTCTTGGGCTCGTGGGGGGTCTGGACTTACCTGCCAGCGCTGAAGTGCCAGGTTCAACCCCAGGGCCAGCGTCTCGGGATGATCGGGGCCCAGCGTTGACTCCAGCGTCGCCAGCGCCTTTGCGAGCAGGGGGATGGGCACAGAGCTCCCTACGCGCATGCGCTCGGCCAACGCACGAGACAGGGCCAGCAACCGGGACATCGACCCATCCGCAGTTTGGGCTTCTATCTCAGTCTCCAACGCAGTCAGGTCAGCAACCGCCCGGTCAATCGCTCGCTGATTCGTTTCGTGAACTGCGAGCCGCAGTCTGGCATGCGTCCGCGAGACATGCCAAGTGTGAAGTACGGGCCCTGGCGGCAAACGAGCGGCCGCTTCCCCAGCCTGCACCAGTAGCCTTTGCGCCAGTACCTGCTGCCCCATGAGACCCATCACCGTTGCCTCGGCCAGTAGCCATTGCTCGTTCACCGGTGGAGCTGCCTTCTCCTCGAAGGAGCGACGCCGGGCGGCCAGCCACTGGCTTGCCTGGCGCTCCTGTCGCATGAGCACGCAGTAGTGCAGCCACAGCAATTGATCACCGAAGCTGGACAGGCTAAAGGGCCCTCGCTCGGCCTCGTCGGCCCTCATGAGGTCTTGGACCTCAGCCCAGCCCTCTAGCCAGCGACCGATGCGTAGCGCTTCCTGGGCCAGTTCCCACCGCACCGCTCTTCGCTCGTGGGGTTTCCAATCAAGCGCAGTGTCACGAGCGAGACTGCTGGCTTCGCGCCACACCCGATCGGCTTCCTGCCATCGTCCCAGCCGGTGTTCGGCCTGCGCTTTGCCGCGTAACGACAGGGCCAGCTGAAAGGGCCTGCCAATCATTCTTGCGCGTCTCTCGGCTTCCTGAAAAGCGGTCAGAGCACTTGAATGGTCACGACGGTCTGAGGCAATCCACCCTCGCCACAGGTCGTGGTCGAAGAGCTCCTCTTCCGGCAGGAGCCTGGAGCGGGAAACAGCCTGGAAGCGGTCCAGCAGCTTTTCGGCCCCGTCGATGTCGTTGAGCAGATCCAGGGTGATGCGAGCCTGCTCCATGAGGTTCGTGGCCAGGCTTGTCTGGTCACCCAGCGCCTGCAGCACCTGGGCACGCTTCTCCAGCGCGGCGGCGCGCCGGGCGTGCTCCCCGAATCGTGCCCACAGCTCGGCCACCTGCCGGTAGACCTGCTCTCTGAGCTGGGGCTGTCCAGCATAGTCGCTCTCGACCCGGGCTTCCGCCTGTTCCAGAAGCTCCCGCAGATTGATGTCGCGTCCCTGGCGCACGAGTGGGTCGGCTCCCTTGAACATGTCGAGGGCAAAGCGCACGGAGTCGAGGGCCTTGCGCGCCTCCTGCTCGGCTCGTCTGGCTTCCTGTTCTGACTCCAGGCCCATTACCGTTGCCACGGCAGCCATTACCAAGGTCGCACCCAATCCAGCCGCGCCAATTCCCACCGGCCACCGATGCCTCCGCATGAACTTCCACGCCACCGCCAGCGCTCCCGGGTTGCGGGCCTGCACCGGCCGCCCTTCGAGCCAGGCCCGGAGGTCGGCTTGCATGGCCTCGGCCGAGGCGTATCGCTCCTGCGGAGCACGCGCCAGCGCACGCAGCACGATCGCATCGAGTTCGCCGCGCAGCTGGCGCACAAGCTTGTCCGGCGTGGTGCCGCGTCGCGCGGCAGCCGCGGCGTCGGCGCCCAGCCGGCTCGGCGCCCGCACGTCCGCCTCCAGCACCGCCTGCTCCGGCAGCTTGTCGGGCGTCCTGCCCGCCGCGTAGGGCGGCTGCCCGCACAGCAGTTCGTGCAGCAGCACGCCCAGCGAATAGACGTCGCTCGCGGCCGTGAGCCGCTGCCCGAGGATCTGCTCGGGGCTGGCGTAGCGCGGCGTGAGCAGGCGCTGGCCGGTCAGCGTGAGGTCCGACGGCTCGCCGGTCGAGGCGTCCGACAACAGCTTGGCAATGCCGAAGTCCAGCAGCTTGGCCTGCCCCTGGGCCGTCACGAGGATGTTGGAGGGCTTGAGGTCGCGGTGGATGACGAGGTTGGCGTGGGCGTAGCGGATCGCGTCGACCACCTGCACGAAGAGCGCGACGCGCTCGCGCACGGGCAGCTTTTTGGCGTCCAACCAGGCGTCGATGGGCTCGCCCTGCACGTGCTCGAGGGCCAGGAAGGGGCGGCCCTGGTCGTCCACACCGGTGTCGAGCAGCCGCGCGATGTGCGGGTGATCCAGGCCGGCGAGGATGTCGCGCTCCTGGGCCATGCGGTCGCGCAGGCTGTTGCTCCAGGCCAGCAGCGGCAGCTTGAGCGCGCAGCGCCGCTTGAGCAGGCCATCGGCCCGCTCGGCCAGCCACACGGTTCCCATGCCGCCGCGCCCGATCTCGTCCACGAGCCGGTAGGGGCCCACCTGGTCGCCCACCTGGACGGCCAGGGCGGGTGCCTGCAGGCCGGGCAGCACCGGGAGCGCCTCCAGGAAGCCGCGGGTGCGCACGTCGTCCTGCAGGTCGAGCAGTTCGCGCAGGCGCGGCCGCAGGCCCTCGGCCTGCGGCCCGAGCCGCTCGAGCCAGGCAGCCCGCTCCTCGGTGGGCAAGGCCAGCGCCTTGTCCAGCAAGGGGCTCAGGGCCTGCCAATCCTGAGCGAGCGCCTGGAGCGACTTCACCACCGTCCCTTTCGTCTGGGTCGGGCAGGCCGGCGCAGCCGAGTGTTCATGCGGCGTGGGCCCACAGCGCCGGCTGGCCGGCCGGCCTG
>CAILKA010000301.1 GCA_903834645.1 uncultured beta proteobacterium | reverse complement strand
CTGGCGGATCAGCAGGTCGAACTCGGGCCGGCCGGGCGCGTCGGCCTTTCGGGCGGCGCTGGCGCGGCGGGACGTCTTGGCAGAGGTGGTGGCGTTCATGGTGCGGTCTCCTGGGTGCGCGCTGCCAGCAGGCGCTTCTTGAGTTGGGGCAGCAGGCCGCCTGCCTCGACCATGTCGAGCAGGAAGCCGGGAATGGGGGCGCAGGGCAGAACGGTGCCGTCCGCGCGCACGAGGGTGCCGGCGCGGGCGTCGACGCGGATGGGCTCGCCGTCCTCGATCTCGCCAGCGTGCGCGCAGGTCACGAGCAGCAGGCCGACGTTGAAGGCATTGCGCAGGTACAGGCCGTTGAAGCCCGGCGCCACGACCGCCGCCACGCCCAGGTGCACGAGCACGCTGGCGGCCTGCTCGCGCGAGGAGCCGATGCCAAAGCGCGGCCCGGCCACGATGACGTCGCCGCGCTGAACGCCAGCGGCGAAATCGGGCCGCACCGACTCCAGGCAGTGCGCGGCGGTCACCTCGATGCCGTGCTTCATCGTCTGGCCCGGAGCCAGCTGGTCGGTGTCCACGTCGGCCGGCAGGGTCCACGCACGGGGCCGGCGGGCCGGCTCAGCCCCGCCCGGCAGTGCCTTCGCGTCGGTGGTCCCGGGCGCGCGCGTCATGCCAACACTTCGCGCGGATCGGTGATCCACCCGCGCAGCGCCGAGGCCGCCACCGTGTAGGGCGAGCCCAGGAAGACCTGCGCGCTGGCTGCGCCCATGCGGCCCTTGAAGTTGCGCGCGGTGGAGGAGATCACGGTGCTGCCCTCGGGGATGCGCCCGCCGTAGCCCGCGCATGCACCGCAGGCGCTGGGCAGCAGCGTGGCGCCCGCCTCGCGCAGCGTGTCCATCACGCCCTCGGCCTGCGCGGCCTGGGCATCGCGCACGCTGGCCGGCGCCACCATCAGCTGCACACCCTCGGCCACGCGCCGGCCCGCGAGCACGCGCGCGGCCGCGCGCAGGTCCTCGAGCTTGGCCCCTGTGCACGCACCGATGTAGGCCACGTCGATGCGCACGGGCTCGAGGTCGCCCACCGCGCGGGCGTTGGCCGGGCTGTGCGGCAGCGCAATCTGCGGCGCCAGGCCCGAGGCGTCGAACTGGTGACGGCGGCCGGGCGCACCCTCGTCGCTGCACCAGCCGGAGAAGCTGCCCTCCTCGGGATCGTCCCCGGGTTGGTCGGCAGCCGCCAGAGACACGCCCGCCGTTGCCGCAGCTTGCACGCGCATGTCGTGCAGCCACTGCCGCGTCACCTCGTCGGGTGCCACGAGGCCGGCCTGCGCGCCGAGCTCGGCGGCCATGTTGCACAGCGTCATGCGCTCGGCCATCGACAGCGCGCGCACCGCCTCGCCGCAGTACTCCACCGCCTGGTACTGGCCGCCATCCATGCCGAAGCGGCCGAGCATGGCCAGCATCATGTCCTTGGCCGTCACCCCTTCGGTCAGCCGCCCGCTCCAGCGCAGGAAGAGGGTCTGCGGCACCTGCAGCCAGATCTCGCCCGTGACGACCACGCCGAGCATCTCGGTGGCGCCGATGCCGAACATGTAGGCGCCGAACGCCCCGCCCGTGGGGGAGTGAGAGTCGCCGCCCACGCAGAACATGCCGGGGCGGATGTGGCCAGCCTGCGGCACCACCACGTGGCAGATGCCCTGGCTGTCGTGCACGTGCGGCAGCGCCTGCTCGGCGGCCCAGTCACGCGCCAGGCGCACGATGCGACGCGATTCATCGTCGGCCTCGGGCACGTAGTGGTCGATGACGAGCACGACGCGGCGCTTGTCCCAGATCGTGGCCCCCAGCTCCTCGAGCATGGGCTTGAGGCGCCGCGGGCCCGAGGAGTCGTGGAACATCGCCAGGTCGACGCGACAGGTCACGATCTCGCCGGGCTCCACGTGGGCGCGGCCGGCCGCGCGTGCGACCAGCTTCTGGGCCAGCGTGGTCGGCGCGGGGGTACGGGCGGCGGCGGCAGGCACGGCTTGGGCGGGCTTCAGTCGGGCGTGGCGCCCGAGTACTTCACGAGCTTCGCCCAGCGCGGCACGTCGGTGCGCACGAAGGCGGCGAATTCCTCGGGCGCATTGCCCACAGGCGTGCCGGCGTCGCCCTCCAGGCGCCTGCGCATCGTCTCGGCGCGCACGGCGGCACGCGCTGCGTCGCTGATGCGCTTGACGATGTCGGGCGACATCTTCGCCGGGCCGAACAGGCCGAACCACGCGCTCGACTCGAAGCCGGGCAGCACCTCGGCGATCGCCGGCGCGTCGGGGAACTGCGGCAGGCGCTTGGCGCTCGTCACGCCCAGGGCCTTGAGCTTGCCCGTCTGCACCAGGCCGCGCACGTTGCCCACGTTGGCGAACATCAGCGGCAGGGTGCCCGCCACCACGTCGGCCACGGCCGGCGCAGTGCCGCGGTAGGGAATGTTGACGATGTAGAGCCCGGATTGCAGCTTGAAGGCCTCGCCGGCCAGGTGCAGCGAGGAGCCGATGCCGCCGATGGCGAAGTTGAGCTGCCCGGGGCGCGGCCGGGCGTAGGCGATGAGCTCGCGCACATCCTTCACCGGCAGCGAAGGGTGCGCCACCAGCACCGAGGGCGAGGTGGCCACCATGGTGAGCGGCGTGAAGTCGGCCACCGGGTCGAAGGGCAGCTTCGGGTAGAGCGTGGCGTTGATCGTGTGGCTCGTGAAGCTCAGCAGCAGCGTGTTGCCGTCGGGTGCGGCCTTGGCCACCGCGTCGGCGGCGAGGTTGCCGCCGGCGCCGGCGCGGTTTTCCACCACCACCGTGCGGCCCAGCAGCCGCCCCATCTCGGGGGCGATCTCGCGCGCGAGCGTGTCGGTGCTGCCCCCGGGCGAGGCGCCCACGAGGATGCGGATCGGCGGCGGCGCGGACTGCGCCTGTGCGCGGCCCACCGTGGCGGCAGCCCCCAGCGCGAGCAAGGCGGCGCGGCGAGAGAGTGTGAGGGTCATGGTCGGGTCAAAGCCCCAGGTAGGCGCGGCGCAGCTCGTCGCTGGCCAGCAGTTCGTCCGGGCGCCCCTCGAAGCGGACGGCGCCGTTTTCCAGCACGTAGGCGCGGTCGGCGATCTCGAGCGACTGCCCCACGTTCTGCTCCACCAGCAGCACCGCCAGGCCCTCCTCGTGGAGTCGGCCGATGAGGGTGAACATCTGCTCCACCAGCAGCGGCGAGAGCCCGAGCGAGGGCTCATCGAGAATCAGCAGGCGCGGCTCGGCCATCATCCCGCGGCCGATGGCCAGCATCTGCTGCTCACCGCCGCTCATCGTGCCGGCCCGCTGAGCGATGCGCTCCTTCAGGCGCGGGAAGGTCGTGAACACGCGCTCGAGGTTGGCTGCACGGCGCTGTCGCGCGCGGGCAAAGGCGCCCAGCTCGAGGTTCTCCAGCACGCTCAGGTTCGGAAAGACGCGCCGGCCCTCGGGCACCTGGATGAGGCCGGCGCGCACCACGTCGCGGTAGTGGGCGCCGGTGAGGTCCGCGCCGTCGAAGACGACGCGCCCGCCCCAGGCGGGCACGAGGCCGCTGACGGTGTTGTTGAGCGTGGACTTGCCCGCGCCGTTGCTGCCCAGCAGCGCCACGATCTCGCCGGCGCGCACCTGCAGATCCACGCCGCGCAGCACCTCCACGCGGCCGTAGCCGCTGCGCAGGCCCTGGATGTCGAGCAGCACCGGCTGGCTCATCGCGGTGCCTCCTGGGCCGGCGCGGCGGCTTCGACCCCGGACCCGGCCGCACCCGAGGCCCGAGCCTGGGTCGCAGCCCCGAGCCGCGCCGCCGCGCCGTGGCCCAGGTAAGCCTCGATCACACGCCCATCGGCCGTCACCTGCGCCGGCGTGCCCGAGGCGATGAGCTGGCCCTGCGCCAGCACCCACACGTGCTCGGCCAGGTTCATGACGGCCTGCATCACGTGCTCGATCATCAGAACCGTGATGGCGCCTCGGCTGTCCTGCACGATACCGCGCACCACCGGGATCATCTCGGCGATCTCCTGCGGGTTCAGGCCCGCGAGCACCTCGTCCAGGAGCAGCAGCTTCGGCCGCGTGGCCAGCGCCCGCGCGAGCTCCAGCCGCTTGCGCCCGGCCACCGTCAGATCGGCCGCGGGCTTGTCGAGTTGCGCCGCCAGCCCCACCCGCGCGGCCACCCCTTCGGCCAGCTCCAGCGCGCGCGCGCGCCGCGGCTCATGCAGGTGCGCACCCACGGCGATGTTCTCGCGCACGGTCTGCGCCGCAAAGGGCTGCACGATCTGGAAGGTGCGCGTCATGCCCGCGCGCGCGTTCAGGTGCGGGGGGTGGCCCGTGATGTCGCGCCCGTCGAAGCGCACCGTGCCGGCGTCGGGACACAGGAACCCGGACATCAGCGCAAAGAGCGTCGTCTTGCCCGCGCCGTTGGGGCCGATCAGCGCCGTGAGCGTGCCCGGCTGCACCACGAGGCTCACGTCCTGCACCGCCTTCAGGCCACCGAAGGCGATCGACAGGCCCGACAGCTCGAGCAGCGGTGCCGTCACTTCGACGCCCCCCCGTCGCCACCCGCGCCGGGGCCCGAGCCGCTGCCGGGGCCGCCACCGCGGCTGGCGCGCCAGGCCTCGCGCACGCTGCGCCCGATGCCGGCCAGCCCGCGTGGGGCGAACATCACGATGAGCACGAGCACGCTGCCGTAGATCACCATGTTCAGGCCCGGCAGCTGGCCGAAGAGGTTGCGCGTGGCCTCGGCCAGCACGTGCAGCACGGCCGCCCCGAGCACCGGGCCCCACAGCGTGCCCATGCCGCCGACGATGGCTGCCACGAGCGCCTCCACCGAGCTCGACGGCCCGAAGGCGATGGCCGGGTCGATGTACTGGAAGACCTGCACGTAGAAGGCCCCGCCCGCACCCATGAAGGCGCCCGAGAGCACGATCGCGCCGAGCTTGATCGCGAATGGGTCCACGCCCACGGCGCGCGCGGCGTCTTCGTTGTCGCGCACGGCCTGCAGCCGCGCACCGAAGCGCGAGTGCTTGAGCCAGGCCGTGACGAGCAGCGCCACCACGACGAAGCCCAGCACCAGGCCGATGGCGCCCTTGCGCGAGCCGAACTGCAGGTTGGCCACCGACTCCTTGAGCGGGATCATCAG
>CAILKA010000300.1 GCA_903834645.1 uncultured beta proteobacterium | reverse complement strand
GTCGGTACACCTCCACCCTGTCGCCCTGCCGCAGCGCCGTGTCCGGGCGCGCCCGGCGGCCCCAGATGCCCAAGGCCGCCTGCGCAGAGTCCAGCCCGTGGCGCTCCAGCACACCACTGGCGACAAGAGCCAGTTCCAGCGTGGCGCCTGCCGGCACGGTCAACCCGGTGAGATCCACCGGGCCGCCAGCGGGCGCGTAGACGACCTCGACCCGCAATGTTCCGTCCCCAGACGAGCCAGGACCCGCGTGGGTGGGTGTGTCCGTCGCGTCACGGGCCATCACCGCGGCCCGTAGACCGTCTCGGCACGGCTCACGAACGAGTCGACGAGGGTCTCGGCCACCTTGTCGAAAACAGGGCTCAGCAAGGCTTCCAGGGCCACACTGGAGAAGGCGTAGCGCAGGTCGAGCTCGACCCGACAGGCCTCACGGTCAGCGGGCGCGGCCGCGATGGGACGGAAGGCCCAGGCGCCCTCGAGCAGCGAGAACGGGCCATCCACGAGCCGCATCGTCACCGCTTCGTCTGCCAGGTGTGCATTGCGGGTGGTGAACGCGTGGCGTACGCCCGCATAGGCCAGGGCGAGCCGGGCCGTCACGCCGTCGTGGTGCCGGTCGAGCACCTCGGCGCGGTCACACCAGGGCAGGAAGCGTGGGTAGTCCTCCACGGCGGTCACGAGGTCGTACATCTCGCGCGCCGAGTACCACAGCAAGACGGAGCGCCGCAGGTGCTTCATACAATGGGCCGATTGTAGGTACCCCCAAGATGCCCGATATTGCCGAGAACCGCCGTGCCCGCTTCGATTACCACGTGGAGGAGCGTCATGAGGCCGGCCTTGTGCTGGAGGGCTGGGAGGTCAAGGCCATACGCGCCGGGCAGGTGCAGCTCACCGATGGCTACGTGCTCATCCGAGACGGGGAGCTCTACCTGATCGGCTGCCGCATCGATCCGCTTCGATCTGCCTCCAGCCATGTCCATCCGCAGGCCGACCGCACGCGCAAGCTGCTGATGCACCGAGACGAGATCCGCAGGCTGATCGGCAAGGTCGAACAGCGTGGGTTCACCCTGGTGCCCCTGAACCTGCACTACAAGGGCGGACGCGTGAAGGTCGAAGTCGCGCTTGCACGCGGCAAGGCTCAGCACGACAAGCGCGAAACCGAGAAGAAACGGGATTGGGATCGCGAGAAGCAGCGTCTGATGCGCCACAAGGTCTCGTCCTCGGGCGACCGCTGAGGCCGGCGCTGCCCTCAGCCTAAGGCCTGGGTCATCGCGGCTTGCAGGTCTGCCCGCAGGTCCTCGACCGCTTCCAGGCCGATCGAGAACCGGACGAGATGGCCGGTGGGCCGGGCTGCACCGCTGCGCATGGCGTCGAGGTCGTAGGGCACAGCCAGGCTCATCGGGCCGCCCCAGGAGTAGCCAATGCCAAAGAGGCGCATGGCGTTGACGAAGGCATCGACCTGCGGCTGTGCGACGGATTCCTCGAAGAGCACCGAAAAAAGGCCCGCCGCCGCGCGGCAGTGCCGGGCCCAGTGCGCGTGGCCAGGCGAGCCCGGCAGCGCCGGGTGCAAGACCTGGCGCACGCCACGCTGCTCGGCAAACCAGCCGGCGAGCGCCCGGGCGGTGAGGTCGTGCGCCGCGTAGCGCACGCCGATCGTGGGCAGCGCGCGCAGCACCAGCTCGGCGTCGTTGGCCGCCACGCCCATCCCGAGCATCCCGTGCACATGCAACAGGCGATGGAAGAGGTCCTCGTCGCGCGTCACGACCGAGCCCATGAGCACGTCGGCGCCGCCAGAGGGATACTTGGTGACGGCCTGCATGGAGATGTCCACGCCGAGGTCGAAGGGTCGGAACGCCAGGCCCGCGCCCCAGGTGTTGTCCAGGGCAGCCACCGCGCCGTGTCGGCGCACGATCTCCACCAGCGCAGCCAGATCGGGGAACTCCATCGTCACGGAGCCGGGAGCCTCGAGCCACACCAGGCGCGTGGCGGGGGTCAACGCCGCCTGCAGCGAGGCCGGCTCCATCGGATCGTAAAGCCCGTGGGTGATGCCCCATCGCGACAGCAGCGAGGCGGCCTGTTCGCGCGAGGGCCCGTAGACGTTGTGGGGCAGCAGGAGGTGGTCCCCCGCGCGCAGCAGCGCGAGGTTGACGTTGGTGATGGCCGCCAGGCCACTCGGGGCCAGCACGCAATGAGCACCCCCCTCGAGGTCGGCCAGGCGCTGTTCGAGCGTGAAGGTTGTCGGCGTGCCGTGGAGCCCGTAGGTGTAGCCGGCGCGGCTCTTCCACGAGCGCTGGCGCAGGGCGGCCACGTCGGCAAACATGACGGTCGATGCCTTGTGAACCGCGGGCGGGAAGGCACTGAAACCGTTGGGCGGCTCGTAGGGGTGGTGAATCTGGCGGGTGATCGGGTCCAGGGATGTGGTCACGGTGGCGCTCGCAGGGCCCCGGCGCTGTGGCTCGGGAGGGCTTGGGGACTGACTAGGCTGGCTCGGCCACGAGGTCGTGACCCTGGGTGGCGACGATGCGCGCACGCGTGAACTCGCCCACCTTGAGAGTGCGCGAAGCCCGCGCCGGCGGCAGCAGGTGCACGACGCCGTCGATCTCGGGCGCATCGGCGTAACTGCGTCCGCGACCGCCACGGCGCCCGAGCGCCGGTGCGTGGTCCACCAGCACCTGCATGGTCGCGCCCACCCGCATGAGCAGGCGGCGAGCCGAGACCTCCTCGGCCACTGCCATGAAGCGCGCTCGACGCGCCTCGCGCTCGGCAGCCGGAAGCTGGCCCGGCAGGGCGTTGGCGGCGGCCCCGTCCACCGGCGAGTAGGCAAAGCATCCCGCGCGGTCGATGCCAGCCTCGCGCACGAATTCGAGCAGGGCTTCGAACTCTTCTTCCGTTTCCCCCGGGAAACCGGCTATGAAGGTGGAGCGTACGACCAGTTGGGGGCAGGCCTCGCGCCAGCGCTGCAGCCGCTCCAGGTTGCGCTCGCCGCTGGCCGGGCGCCGCATCCGGCGCAGCACATCGGGATGGGCGTGCTGGAACGGAACGTCCAGGTAGGGCAGGATGCGCCCGTCAGCCATCAGCGGCAGGAGTTCGTCCACGTGCGGATAGGGGTAGACGTAGTGCAGCCGCACCCATGCTTCGTGCGCACGAGCGAGTTCAGCCAGCCGCTCGCACAGGTCGGTCAGCCGCGTCTTCACGGGCTTGCCATCCCAAAAGCCGGTGCGGTACTGCAGGTACACACAGTACGCGCTCGTGTCCTGGCTCACGACGAGCAGTTCCTTCACGCCCGAGTCGAACAGCGCGCGCGCCTCGTTGAGCACATCCCCCACCGGGCGCGAGACCAGGTCCCCGCGCATGCTCGGGATGATGCAGAAGGTGCAGCGGTGGTTGCATCCCTCACTGATCTTGAGGTAGGCGTAATGCCTGGGCGTCAGCTTGATGCCGGCAGGCGGGAGCAGGTCGACGAAGGGGTCATGGGGCTTGGGCAGGTGGGCATGCACCGCCTGCATCACCTCGTCGGTGGCATGCGGGCCAGTCACGGCCAATACCTTGGGATGGACGCTGCGCACGAGGTTGGCACCATCCGAACCCGACTTCGCACCCAGGCAGCCGGTCACGATGACGCGCCCGTTGGATGCCAGCGCCTCGCCGATCGTGTCCAGGCTTTCCTTGACCGCTTCGTCGATGAAGCCGCAGGTGTTGACGATGACCAGATCGGCGCCCTGGAAGCTGCGCGCCGTCCGGTAGCCCTCCGCGCTCAGGCGCGTGAGGATCAGCTCTGAATCGGTGAGCGCCTTGGGACAGCCCAGGCTGACGAAACCCACGGTCGGCGAAGCCGGCTGGCCCGGTGCACTCTCGGACGGGGAAGACATTCTTGGGGGTCAGCGCGTGGGGCCGCCTCGGACGGGCATCATCGCCTCGGCCTGACGAGCCATCTGCTGCTGCATCTGCTCAAGCAATGCGCGAGACTGGTCCAGGTAGCCCGTGAACAGGCCCTGCACCAGCGGCGACTGCCCGGTGAGCATCTGGGCCCAGCCCTCGGGCATGAAGGCCTGCGGATCGATGGCAGCGGCAGCGCCCGGCACCAGGCGGCGCTGCATCTCGACGAAGGTCTGCAGGTTCTTTTCCAGGTACGCCCCCATCATCCCTTGCATGGCATGGCCGTAGAAGCGGATGAGCTGCGACAGCATGTCGGTCGAGAAGATCGGCATGCCGCCAGTCTCCTCCTCGAGGATGATCTGAAGCAGGATGCTGCGGGTCAGGTCGTCACCGGAGCGTGCATCGCGAACCTCGAAGGGCTCACCACGCATCACCATCTGCTTGACATCGGCCAGCGTGATGTACCCGCTCGTACGCGTGTCGTAGAGCCTGCGATTGGGGTACTTCTTGAGCACGCGCGGAGAGCCGGCCTGCGCATCGCCCGGCGCGGCCGTGGATCGGGCACGGCGGGTGGTGGGCATTCGCGCGTCTCCTTGGGCCGGGGGGAGAGTGCCAGAAGCTGGCACGCGCACGACTGACGTGCGTGGTAGGCGCGATTGGACTCGAACCAACGACCCCCACCATGTCAAGGTGGTGCTCTAACCAGCTGAGCTACGCGCCTGTTAAGCCTCGCAGTGTAGCACCCGCAGCCGGGTTCAGGCGCGGCGCGCGTGTCGCACGCCCGACACCTGCGCGATCGCCCGCAGCACGGGGGCCAGACGGGTGACCTCGCTCACCTCGACGGTGAAGGTCATGCGTGCCGTGCGGCCATGGGCATCGGAATCGCTCTGGGTGCGCACGCCCGTCACATTGATGCGCTCTTTCGCGAAGGCCTCCGACACGTCGCGCAGCAGCCCCTGCCGATCAGCTGCCTCGACCGCTATGTCCACGGGGTACAGGCTGGGCTGTGCGCGGGCCGACGGAGCCCTCCATGCCACGGGGATCACACGCTCGGGCATGCTCTGTGCCATGTGGCGGAAGTTGGAGCAGCCCGTGCGGTGCACCGCCACTCCCTTGCCACGCGTGACGAATCCACCTATGGGATCGGGTGGCGCCGGGCGGCAGCACTTCGAGAGCGACGTCAGCAGGGACTCCACCCCCACCACCAGGACGCCCCCTGCGGAGGCGCTGCGCGGCGCGCGCAGCGCGGGCCCCTCCTCCACGGCCTCCTGCGACGGCGCCGGCCGCAGCAGATGCTCGAGATTGCGCAGGGAGTACTCGTCCTTGCCCACCGCCTCGAAGAGCCGCTCGGCGTCCCCGAAGCCCAGTCTTGAAGCCAGCTCGTCGAGCTTGATCGCGGTGCGCCCTTCGCGCTGCAACCAGCGCTCCACCGCCTCGCGTCCCCTGCCGATGGTCTCCTGCGCGGCCTGCGCGTTGAACCATGCCCTTACCTTGGCGCGCGCGCGCGGGCTCTGAAGGTAGCCAAGCTCGACGTTGAGCCAGTCGCGGGAGGGCCCACCGTCACGGGCCACGCTGATCTCCACCGTCTGGCCGCTGGCCAGCCTCGTCGCCAGCGGCACGAGCACGCCATCCACACGGGCGCCGCGGCAGCGGTGCCCGAGATCGGTGTGCAGGCTGTACGCGAAGTCCACCGGCGTGGCGCCCGCCGGCAGCTCGACGACCGCCGCCTGCGGCGTGAGCACGTAGATGCGATCCTGTGGTGTCGCGGCCTCGCTGCCCGGCGGCTGCTCAAGGGCAGACTCGCTGACATCACGCTCCCAGGCCAGCAACTGGCGCATCACAGCCTGGCGGGCCTGCATCACCGCTTCGGCTGCGCGCTCGTCCACGCTCACGCCAGCGTATCCGCGCACACCCGCTTCCTTGTAGGCCCAGTGCGCAGCGGCACCATGCTCGGCCCGCTCGTGCATGGCAAAGGTGCGGATCTGCACCTCGACCGGCCTGCCGTCATCACCCTCGACCACCGTGTGCAGCGACTGGTAGCCGTTGGGCTTGGGGCGGGCGATGTAGTCGGCAAACTCTCCCGGACGCGCGCGGTAGCGGGCATGAACCGCCGAGAGCGCCGCATAGCACCCCGGCACATCCTGCACGATCACCCGAAGCGCGCGCAGGTCGAGCACATCATTGAAGGCGAGGTTCTTGCCGCGCATCTTCTTCCAGATGCTGTAGAGGTGCTTGGCGCGTCCGTCAACGCGAGCGCTGACGCCGGCCTGGCGGAGCACGCCTTCGAGCTGGTGGCGGGCGAACGCAAGTGCCAGCTCCCGTGCACTGCGGCGCTCGTCCAGCAGCCGGGCCACGGCGTGGTAATCGGCAGGCTGCAACAGCCGAAAGGCCAGATCCTCCAGCTCCCACTTCAGCTGCCAGATCCCCAGCCGGTTGGCCAGCGGCGCGAACACCTCCAGGGACTCGCGCGCAAGCTCGGCTGGGCACTCCCGGCGCGAGGCCGCATACCATCGAAGCGTCTGCAAGCGAGAGGCCAGTCGCAACAGCACCACGCGCAAGTCCCGCGAGAAGGCCAGCAGCATCTTGCGCACGCGCTCGACCTGCTGGGCGCGCTGCTCCTGGCCCACCGGGGCCCCGCGCGCGGCTCGCTGGATCGACACGAGCCGACGCGTCAGCCCGACGAGCGAGCCATAGGATGCGCCGAAGGCCCGGGAAACGGTCTCCTCCGGACGCTGCAATGGCTCCGCAGCGTAGACGAGGAACACGGCCGCCTGCAGCGAAGGGTCGGCCCCGACCCCGGACAGGATGCCAGCCACCTCGCCGGCGTGCGTCCAGACGTCCTCGCCGGTGTCGAGCACGCGCCCGGCCAGCAAGGGCTCGGCGAAGGCGCGGGCACGCTGGAGCATGCCCAGAGGCGACTCGAGCACCCGAGCCGGCTCACCCTCCTCCCGCACGGACGAATCATCGCCACTGGCAGCCAGCAAGATCGGCGCGGCCGCTGGTGCCGGTTCGGCGGGCAGAGTCTTCACGCGCGAGCCCGCGCCCAGGTCACGGCGCGATCAGGAAGTCGCGCACGACTTGGCGCTGCTCGGCCCGCACGAGCGTGGGGGCATGACCCACACCGTCGAACTCGCACAGACGGGCGCGCGGACCTCGCTGGCCCATCTCTCGAGCGGTGTCGACCGACAGCAGGTCGGACTGCGCTCCGCGCAGCAGCAGCGTCGGCAGCCTCAGGCTGTCGTAGGCCCGCCAGAGTGCCGCCTCGCCGAAGGCAGCGAGCTCGGGCGTGATGGCTCGGAACGGCAGGGCGATGGCGGGGTCGTAGCGAAAGACGAGCCCGCCACTTCCATCGGGCTTGAGCAGCGGCCGCGTGAGCGCGAGCCACTCCTCGGGCGTGTGCGGCCCGAAGCTCTGGGAGATGGCCCAGGTGGCCTGCGCCGCCTCCTGCTCATCGGCAAATCGCGCCGGCTGCCCCAGGTAAGCACCGATCCGCTGCAGGGCCTCGACCTGGATGCGCGGCCCGACATCGTTGAGGACCAACCGCCGAAGGGGCGACCCCTTGAGCGCGGCCACCCCGATTCCGATCAGCCCGCCCATCGACGTTCCCACCCAGTCGATGCGCTCGGCATCCAGGCGCGCCAGCAGCGTCACCATGTCGGCCACGTAGGCCGGCACCGTGTAACCCATGGGATCGGACAACCAGTCGGAACGGCCGCGTCCGACGACATCCGGGCACACGACCCGCCGGCCCGCAGTGACGAGGTCGGCCGCCAGGGCATCGAAGTCGCGCCCCTGCCGAGTGAGCCCGTGCACGCAAACCACGACATCGGGCTGCGCAGGCTCACCCCACTCCCAATAGGCCATACGGTGCAGGCCCTGGGCATCCAGGCACGAGACGTGTCGCAGTCGGGGTGAGGGGTTCATGGGGTCACCAGGGGCACCGTCAGCCGGGATCAAGAAGCCTGCGGATAATCCGGGATCGTACGCGAGCCGGGCCCGCCGCGTCGTACGTCTTGAAGAGGAGTAGACAACCATGCTTACTGGCAGGACCGCCTTGATCACCGGCTCGACGTCTGGCATCGGACTGGGTATTGCCAAGACGCTGGCCCAGCATGGCGCCAACATCGTGCTCAACGGATTCGGTGACGCGCAAAGCGCGATGGCGCAACTGCGCGAGTACGACGGCATGGTGGGCTACCACCCAGCCGACATGTCCAAGCCCGCCGAGATCGCTGCCATGGTGCGATACGCCGAGACCGAGATGGGGGGCGTGGACATCCTCGTCAACAACGCAGGCATCCAGCATGTCAGCCCGATCGAGGAGTTCCCGGCCGAGCGCTGGGACGCAGTGATCGCAGTGAACCTGTCTTCTGCCTTTCACGCGATGCAGTGCGTGCTGCCCCACATGCGCGCACGACGCTGGGGCCGCATCATCAACATCGCTTCCGTGCACGGCCTGGTGGCCTCGGTGCACAAGGCAGCCTATGTCGCAGCCAAGCACGGCCTGGTGGGCTTGACGAAGGTCGCAGCGCTGGAGACCGCCACGACGGGCATCACGGTCAACGCGATCTGCCCGGGATGGGTCCTGACGCCGCTGGTCCAGAGACAGGTCGATGCTCGCGCAGCCGCCGGCGGCTTGAGCAACGAGGAAGCCAAGCGACAGTTGCTGGCCGAAAAGCAACCCTCGCTGCAGTTCACCACACCCGACCAACTCGGCGAGCTCGCCGTGTTCCTGTGCTCGCCCGCAGCGGACAACATCCGCGGGGCCAGCCTGAACGTCGACGGCGGCTGGGCCGCCCAGTAAGGAGCCCTGTTACCGCGTCATCAGGACGCTGCCGCTGACCGTGCTAGTCACGGTTGCCCGCCCGGCTTCCACCGGAACCGGCTCCTCGGCCGGCCGCCCTGGGCTGGCGGCCACGCGGAGAGCGGGCATCGATGCGTAGGCCGGCGCTTCGGGTGTGCCTACCTGCACCTCCCGGACCACGTGCCCGCTGAATCCGAAGGCCTGGGCGTGCTGTTGCGCACGGTCGCGGAAGCGGGCGATGGCCTGGCCAGCGACCTCGGCCTCCACGCGCTCACGCATTTCGCGCGAGAGACTGAAGTGCACACGCGCCACCGCGAGCCCCTGGATGCGCCCGGCCAGCCGCGACACGGCCGCGATGTCACGACCCTCGATCACGACCTCCGCCCGGCCTTGCCATCCCGCGATCCCGCCTCGCGGCGCATAGCGAGGTCCCACCGAGAAGGGGCCGCTGCGCACCTCCACCTGGCCGGCTCGCGCGCCCGGACGCGCGGCGGCCAGCGCCGCCTCGACGACTGTGGTCAGTTGGGACTGGACCTCGGCCGCCTCGCTGCCCTCGCGCGTGGCCGCCAGCGTGATCGCCAGGGTGTCCATCGTTACCTCCGCGGATGCAGAAGCTGACAGCGACAGCACGTTGCGCAGGGGGTCAGTGGGCTGAGCGGCAGCCGCCCCGCACACCAGCCACGCTGCCAGACCGAGTCTGATGGCTGCAAAACCGCACCTCATGCCTGTCTCCTTCCTGCTTGAACACGCTCTGTGGCTCGTGAGCCCACGCCGAGCCCCGGAGCCCTCCGAAGCCAGCGGTTGTCAATATGTAACACGTTGCCCAGCCTCACACCCACGTATACTCTATATCGTTGTCCTATTGAACCTGACCTTGCCCAAGGAGAACCGATCATGACCAAGAAGACCACCACGCCGACACCTGAGGCCGCTAACGCTCCCGCTGCTG
>CAILKA010000299.1 GCA_903834645.1 uncultured beta proteobacterium | reverse complement strand
TCCCCCCGTTGCACGGCGCGCACTGGGTGCGTGACGGCTTTCGCCTCTTCGGACGCCACCCGCTGGCCTTCAGCTCGTTCTTTGTCGGGTTCTTGCTGGCCATGCTCGTGAGCACGCTCGTCCCGGTGGTGGGCTCCCTTGTGCTCCTGGCTGCCGTGCCCTTGCTGTCGCTGGGCTTCATGGTGGTGGCCGAGTCGGCCCTGCATGGGGGGCCGATCCACGTCGGACTGTTCTTCAGCCCCCTCACGGCGGACCCGGCGCGCAGACGCGCGCTGCTCATGCTGTGCGGCCTGTACGCCGTGGGCACCGTGCTCGTGATGGTGGTGGCCGATGCAGTGGACGATGGCGGGCTCGACAGGCTGCAGCGAATGCTTGCCGAGGGCGGCCGCGCCAAGGAGGTCGAGGCCCTGCTCGCGCAGCCCGGCTTCCAGGCCGCCATGGCGCTGCGCGCCGCACTGATCACCCTGGTCTCGGTGCTCTTCTGGCATGCGCCGGCGCTCGTGCATTGGGGCAGCCAGAGCCCGGCCCAGGCGCTCTTTTCGAGCACGCTGGCGGTGTGGCGCTGCAAGGGCGCCTTCCTCGTCTACGCGCTTGCCTGGAGTGCGCTGATCGTCGTCTTCGGCACGGTCACGTCGCTGCTGCTGGTGCTCCTCGGGCAGCTCCAGCTGCTGCGCCTGGTGGCGCTGACTGGCGGGCTGATCCTGTCTACCGTCTTTTACGTGTCGCTGCTCTTCACCTACGTGGAGAGCTTTGGCGGCACGCGCGAGGCGCCTGCACCCTGAGGATCCGGCTCAGGGCAAAGGCGTGAGCCGCGCCACCGCCAGCGCGAGCCACTTCACGCCGTGGCGGCCGAAGTTGACCTGCGCGCGCGCATCCTCGCCGCCCCCCTCCAGCGTCACGATCACGCCCTCGCCGAACTTGTTGTGGAACACGCCCTGCCCGGGCCGCCAGGGCGACGCTGCTGCACTCCCCGTCGAGCGCGGGGTGTCCGCCCGCGGCACGCCCCCCGCGCCCGGCTCCACGCGCCCGGCGCCGACGATCGAGTGCAGGCCGCTGCCTCTCGCCCAGGCGGCCTGGTAGTCGCGTGCGTAGCCTGAGCCGAAGCCGGCGTGGCGAGGGGTGAGCCACTTCAGCGTCCCATCAGGCAGTTCGTCGAAGAAGCGGCTGCGTACGTTGTAGCGCGTCTGCCCATGGAGCATGCGCGTCTGGCTGAAGCTCAGGTACAGGCGCGAGCGCGCACGCGTGATCGCCACATACATGAGCCGGCGCTCCTCCTCCAGGCCGTCGGCATCCGACAGCGCGTTCTCGTGCGGAAAGAGGCCCTCCTCCAGCCCGGTGATGAAGACGGCATCGAACTCGAGCCCCTTGGCCGAATGCACCGTCATCAGCTGGATCGCGTCGGCCCCGGCCTGGGCCTGGTTGTCGCCAGCCTCGAGCGCCGCGTGCGTGAGGAAGGCCGACAGCGGCGACATCACCTCGCCGCTATCGGCATCGGGCACCGACAGCGGCGGAGCCGCCTCGTCGACCGGCAGGTTCACGGCATCGCGCCCGAAGCCCTCCTGCATCACGAAGGCCTCGGCGGCGTTGACGAGTTCCTCGAGGTTCTCGATGCGGTCAGCCCCCTCGCGCTCGGTGCGGTAGTGCTCGACGAGACCGCTGGTGGCCACCACCTGCTCGATGATGACCCGCAGCGTGCAGCCGCGCGTGGCCTCCCGCACCTGGTCGACCAGCTGGCAGAAGGCCGCGAGGTTGGCACCGGCCTTGCCTGGCACGGCGGCCACGCTCTGGTACAGGCTGCGACCGCTGGCGCGAGCAGCCTCCTGCAGCTGCTCGACCGTGCGCGCACCGATGCCGCGTGCCGGAAAATTCACGACGCGCAGGAAGCTGGTGTCGTCGTTGGGGTTGTCCACCAGGCGCAGGTAGGCCAGCGCGTGCTTGACCTCCGCGCGCTCGAAGAAGCGCAAGCCCCCATAGACGCGGTAGGGCAGCCCCGCATTGAAGAGGGCGCTCTCCAGCACCCGGCTCTGGGCGTTGCTGCGGTACAGCAGGGCGATCTCGCTGCGCGCCGAGCCCGCGCGGAGCAGCAGCTGCAGCTCCACGAGCAGCCACTGCGCCTCGGCGTAGTCGCTGGTGGCCTCGTGGACGCGCACCGGATCGCCCGCTCCCGCCTCGGTGCGCAGGTTCTTGCCCAGGCGGCGCTCGTTGTGCGAGATGAGCGCATTGGCCGTGTCGAGGATGTTGCCGGCCGAGCGGTAGTTGCGCTCGAGCTTGACGACATGGTCCACACGGTACTCGCGTTCGAAGTCGGCCATGTTGCCGACGTTGGCCCCGCGGAACGCGTAGATGCTCTGGTCGTCGTCGCCCACGGCGAAGACGCCTTGAGGCGGCTGTGCGCCAGGCGGGGCGAACATCTGCAACCAGCGGTATTGCAGCCGGTTGGTGTCCTGGAACTCGTCGACCAGCACGTGCCGGAAGCGCCGCCGGTAGTGCTCGCGCACCGCCTCGTGGTCGCGCATGAGCTCGTAGGTGCGCAGCATCAGCTCGGCAAAGTCGACCACCCCCTCGCGCTGGCACTGGTCCTCGTAGGCCTGGTAGATCTCCGCCAGGCGGCGCGTCTGCTCGTCGCGCACCTCGATGTCGCGCGGGCGCAGGGCGTCTTCCTTGGAGGCGGCGATGAACCACGCCACCTGCTTGGGCACGAAACGCTCCTCGTCGAGGTTGGCGGCCTTGATCACGCGCTTGACGGCCGAGACGGTGTCCTGCGCGTCCAGGATCTGGAAGGTCTGCGGCAGCCCGGCGAGCTTCCAGTGCGCACGCAGGAAGCGGTTGCACAGGCCATGGAAGGTGCCGATCCACATGCCGCGCACGTTCACCGGCAGCATCGTCGACAACCGCGTGAGCATCTCCCGGGCGGCCTTGTTGGTGAAGGTGACCGCCAGCACCCCGGCGGGCGAGACCTGCCCCGTCTGCAGCAGCCAGGCGATGCGCGTGGTGAGCACGCGCGTCTTGCCCGAGCCGGCGCCGGCCAGGATCAGGGAGGGCCGCGCCGGCAGCGTGACGGCGGCAAGCTGCTCCGGGTTCAGGCCGCGCAGCAGCGCGGCCGGCACGCCACCGGCAGCAGGCCCGGAACCGGCCTCCCCGCCCTCGGCGGACCGCGCCGGCACATCTTCTTCGGGCAGGAGGGACTGTTCACGCATCCAGGCATTGTAGGGAGCGCCCGGTGCGCGGCGGCGTTAGACTTCGCCACCGGGCCTGCCGTCGTGCACGCCCGGTTTTTCCATTTTTGGGCACCCTCCGTCTGCGCCGCGCCGCGGCACCGGGGCCGTCCCATTTGCCCCTGGAGCGTCCACCGTGGACATCTTCGACTACGACAACGTGCTGCTGCTGCCGCGCAAGTGCCGCGTGGAAAGCCGCAGCGAGTGCGACACCTCGGTGGAGTTCGGCCGCAGGCGCTTTCACCTGCCGGTGGTGCCATCCAACATGAAGACGGTGATAGACGAGACCATCGCGCAGACGCTCGCGCGCGAGGGCTATTTCTATGTCATGCACCGCTTCGACCTGGACAACGTGGCGTTCGCACGGCGCATGCGCGAGCTGGGCCTGTACGTGTCCATCAGCTCGGGCGTGAAGCCGCACGACCACGCCGTGATCGACCAGCTCGCGGCCGAAGGCCTCGGGGCGGACTACATCACGATCGACATCGCACACGGCCACGCCGAGAGCGTGAGAGCCACCATCGCCCACATCCGCGAGCGGCTGCCCGACGCCTTCGTGATTGCCGGCAACGTGGCCACGCCCGAGGCCGTGATCGATCTCGAGAACTGGGGAGCGGACGCCACCAAGGTGGGCGTGGGGCCGGGCAAGGTGTGCATCACCAAGCTCAAGACAGGCTTCGGCACCGGCGGCTGGCAGCTCTCGGCCCTCAAGTGGTGCGCACGCGTGGCCACCAAGCCCATCATCGCCGACGGCGGCATCCGCCAC
>CAILKA010000298.1 GCA_903834645.1 uncultured beta proteobacterium | reverse complement strand
GGGATGTCGCGCGGGTTCGGGATGAGGATGTTGCAGGCACCCATGCGCACGCCCATGAGGTAGCAGATCGTGAGGGCGAAGATGTGATAGAGCGGCAACGCGCACACGACCGTCAGGGCGCGATCTCCGACCCGATCGAGCATGGGCCGGAACCAAGCCTCGGTTTGGAGCACGTTGGCCACGACGTTGCGGTGCAGCAAGGTGGCCCCCTTGGACACACCGGTGGTGCCGCCCGTGTATTGCAGGAACGCGACGTCGTCCGGGCCGATCGACACGCGCTTGAGTGTCAGTCGGCTGCCCTCTTCGAGGACATCGGCGAAGCGCGAGACGCTCTGCCCTCCGGTCGTGGGCAGCCTGAATTCCGGCACCATCTTGCGCAGGTGGCGCACGGCAAAGGTGACAAATCTCCCCTTCCACCAGCCCAGGAGATCGCCCATGGCCGCGAGAACCACGTGCCGCACTTTCGTCCGGCTGATCACCTCTTCCAGGGTGTGGGCGAAGTTCTCCAGGATCACGATCGCCTCGGCGCCCGAGTCATTGAGCTGGTGCTCAAGTTCGCGCGGGGTGTACAGCGGATTGACGTTCACGACGACGTAGCCGGCCCGCAGCACGGCTGCAATGGCCACCATGTACTGGGGAACGTTGGGCATCATCAATGCCACTCGCGCACCAGGGGCCAGGCCCCGTGCCTGCAGCCAGGCCGCCAGGGCCTCCGACATCTCGTCCATCTGAGAAAAGCGCAGGGAGCTGCCCAGGCAAACCGCAGCCTCCCGGTCGGCGTAGCGGGCAAATCCCTCCTCGATCAGCGTCGCAATGGAGGGATAGATATCCGTGCGGACCTCGGCCGGGACGTTCTGGGGGTAGTGCTGCAGCCAGGGTCTTTGCATGATGTCGGATCGTGGAAGGAAGGGTTTCAGCAAAGGGCCTCTTCGCGGCCCTCGTAGAGTTCGCTGGCGAGTGCTCGCTCGCGCCGGCTCACGGTTTCAATGAATGCATGGGCGCTGGGCAGCGCGGCGAAGGCGTCCAGACCCCGCTCCAGGAAGGCCTGCAACTCGGAAAGCCCGACCGCATGGGCGGGGGCTCGCATCCAGTGCAGGGTCTGGCGCAGGAGGCGGCGCTTTGCATGGCCCTCCAGGGCCATGCCGATGTCAGCCACCCAGGCTATCTGTTGCGCGCGCTGCGCGGCCTGCCCCACGCGGCGCCAGGCCCGTGCGTAGTCCGGCGCGCGGATGGGGCCGGCTGGCAGGGCCTGAGCCATGGCGGTATCCAGGCTCTCTGACAGCGCGTGCAGGGCCGCAACGTGCTCGACGATGCCTGCCACATCGCCTGGGAACAGGCGCACCAGGGCCGGCACCACCCGCGCGAACTGGGCGTCACGAGCCGTGAAGTCGCGCGGCCCGTACAGCTCGTCGAGGAAAAAGCGGGCAGCAGGCGCCGTGCGGTCGTCGGCCAGCAGATCGGCGTGCGTCCGCGTGAGCCGTGCTTGCTGGAAGGCCTTGACGGCCAGGACGCGAGGCTCGAGGTCGGGCGTGATCGTGCGGGCGACACGCTCGGCCTGAACCACAGCCAAGTGGTCGAGGATGCGCCGGCCCACGTCGTCCATTTTCGGAGCGTATCAGGACGCTCGACGCCGCGGTACCCTCCGGGATCGGTTCACCCCGCCCGCGCGGGGCCATCGGACCGAGAAGGGGCGGGTTTACGTGGCCGCCTGTGGGTAGCGGCGGCCAGCGGCCCAGGGGCCGCGCGGATGCGTCTCAGTCGTTGGGCTGGTCGATGTCGCGCAACATGCGCAAGGTGGGCTCCACCCCGAGCTGCAGCAACGCTGCGATCTCGCGCAGGTCATCCGGGATGGCGGGGTTGTCCCAGCCGTTGGCGCTGTGGCGAGCCACCTGAATCGCCAGCAGGACATTGCGCACCTGGCTGCCCTCGTGATCAGCGCCGTGGTCGGTGATGTGCACCAGCAGGGAAGGCAGTCGCCATTGCGTCATCAGCTCGTGCTGGAGATCCACGAGCCGGATGTGGAGCACCTCGCGCTGGACCTCCTCGCTGCGCAGCTGGGAATCCAATCGTTGGCGGCGGGCGATCTCCAGGGCCAGGCTCGGCGCCCGCAGCCACAGCACCAGTTCCGCGAAGTCGTGCAGCAGGGCCGCCTCGTAGATCACGGCAGCGTCGTGGTCGAAGCGATGCACCGCGAAGCCCAGGGCGAAGTCTGCTGCCCGGTGTGCGCGCCTGAGCACGGCGCGAAAGCCCTCCAGGGCTTCGGGCTGGCCGCGCAGATGATTCTCGACCGTGGGTTGGCGTCCGAAGGCCCGGAAGAAGGGCGAAATGCCCAGCATCACCATGGCGGCGGTGACGGTCTCGGCATCGTCCTCCCGGCCTGCACGCTGTACCCGGCCCACGTGCGCCAGGAGCTTGAGTGTCATCAGAGGGTCTGACGACACCATCTCTGCCACCGTCTTCGCAGCGAGGTCGTCTTCGCGTGCGCGCAGATCCTCCAGGGCAACGGCCGTCGTGCTCAGGACGGGCAGCGCCTCGGGCTGAAACAGCCGAGCCCACCCCTGTACATCGCTTGGCGGCTGGACGATGAAGCCGGGTTCCGCGGCGGGAGAGCTGAGTGGGGGAAACATATGTGGCCGACCCTGTGGTCACTCGGATATCGGCACGCTCCCGCCGATCTTGAGTCGGCCTACTGGAAGGCCACTTCCGCGAAGCTGCGCAGCTTGCGGCTGTGGAGCTGTTCGGCGCGCTGCATATGTAGCAATTCCACCGCGCGCAGCCCGATGCGCAGGTGCTGGTCGATACGTTCGCGGTAGAACGTATTGGCCATTCCCGGCAGCTTGATTTCACCGTGCAGTGGCTTGTCGCTCACGCACAGCAGCGTGCCGTAGGGCACCCGGAACCGAAAGCCGTTGGCGGCAATGGTGGCGCTTTCCATGTCGAGTGCCACGGCCCGGCTCTGGCTGAATCGGCGCTCCGGGCCCGGGTGAGGCAGCAGTTCCCAGTTACGGTTGTCGGTGGAGGCGACCGTGCCCGTGCGCAGGATGCGCTTGAGCTCCCAGCGGCCAAGCTGCGTGACGTCGGCCACTGCCTGCTCCAGGGCGAGCTGGATTTCGGCCAGCGCCGGGATCGGCACCCACAGCGGCAGTTCCTCGTCGAGCACGTGGTCCTCGCGCACGTAGCCGTGGGCCAGCACGTAGTCGCCGAGCTGCTGCGTGTTGCGCAGGCCCGCACAGTGCCCGAGCATGATCCACGCGTGCGGGCGCAGCACCGCGATGTGATCGGTGATCGTCTTGGCGTTGGCGGGCCCCACCCCGATGTTGACCATCGTGACGCCGCTGCCATCGGCGCGCATCAGGTGATAGGCGGGCAT
>CAILKA010000297.1 GCA_903834645.1 uncultured beta proteobacterium | reverse complement strand
GGGGGTGGGGGCGGGCGGGGGGGGCGGGGGCGGGCGGCGGCGCAGGGGCGCGCACAGGCTCGGGTGCAGCGGTGGCTGCGGCTGCGGGTGCAGTGGCCGGCGCCTGCGCCAGCGCGCTAAGCCCGGCCACCACACGCGTCTGGTACGACAGGAAGGCCACGAGCTGAGCCAGTGCCACGATCGCAGGATCGCCGAGCCCCGCCTCGCGCAGGCGTTGCAGCGCCGCGCGGTCGCCGCGGCGCGGGTCGAGGGTGAGCAGGCGGGCCCAGTCGAGGGCGGCTGCGAGGGCTTGCGCCGAGGCGGCGCCAGCCGGGTCGGGTGCGGTGTTGGCCAGCAGCAAGCGGTAGTGCGCCAGCAGGCTCTGCGCCGCGGCTGCCTCGCACACGGCCACCGCCACGCGCAGCCGGTCGGCGCTCGTTAGGCCCTCCACGGGGTCGAAGAGCAGCGCGTCGTGGCTGGCCTGGGTGTGCGTGAGGGCCGTGCTGCGGAAGCGCCGCGAGGCGTGCACGCGCGAGCCCGGCGCGAGGCCGGCGGCGAGGTCGATGACATCCATCACTTGGCGGGCTCCAGTTGCGCGGGCAGCGGCGAGGCCACCCATTCGTCGCCGTACACCTCCGGCTCGGCGAAGGCCTGCATGCGGGCGTAGTGGTGCTCGATGTCCTCGGCCCACAGCAGCCCCACGATCGAGGTAGCCAGGCGCAGCGCGCCGTCGCTGATGGCCGGGATGTCGCCCGTGATCACGCCCAGCGACAGCGCGGCGGGGTAAGTGAAGCAGTGGATGCGATCGAGCCCCGGGCAGTCGTGCCCGGCCTTGGGCTGGAACTCGAAGTCGGGGCCGAGGTCGGGGCTGGCCCGCAGCTCGGCGTCTTCCAGCCCGGGTGGCGGCTCGAAGCGCTCGCCCCAGGTGCGCACGTGCGGCGCGAGGTGGCGCAGCATCGGGCGCTGGGCCCAGTCCACGGCGAAGCCGGTGGCGAAGACCAGGAAGTCGAGCTCGATCGGGCCGGCGCTCGTGTGCACCTGCAGCGCGTCGCCCCGGCAGACAGCGCCCTGCACGGCGCAGCCCAGGTGGAAGAAGGCGTTGGGGTGGCGCGAGACGCGCAGCGTGCTGTTGCGCGGCGGGGGCACCTGCTGGGCGTGGATGTAGCGCCGCACGCGCCACTTCCAGGCTTCGCTCAGGCGCCCGTGCCCGTGCACGAAGCCGGGGCTGCCGGCACCCTTGCCCTTGTTGATGCGCGGGATGTCCGCGCGGCGCACGAGCAGGTGCACGCGCGCCGCGACGCACTCGAGCGCGGTGGCGGCGCTGTCCATGGCCGAGGCGCCGGCGCCCACCACGCCCACGCGCAGGCCGCGCAGCCGGGTGTGGTCGAGCTCGTCGGCGGAGTGGGCCCAGTGCGTGCGGGGCAGGGCGTGCGCCCACTCGGGCACCCAGCTGCCGCCCAGCCCGGCGCGGCCGGTGGCCAGCACGAGGCGGCGAGCGTGGCGCACCAGGGTACGGCCGTCGGGGGCCCGGATGTGCAGCCGCACGACGGCGTCGGGTTGCGGCCGGATGTCGGTGACGAGGTGGCCGTTGTGCACCTGCAGGCCCAGCACCCGGCGGTACCAGCGCAGGTAGTCCATCCACTGCAGGCGCGGGATCTTGTCCAGGGCCTCCCATTCGGCCGCCCCGAACTGGGCCTCGAACCAGGCGCGGAAGGTCAGCGACGGGATGCCCAGCGCCGGGCCCGCGAGCTGCTTGGGCGAGCGCAGGGTTTCCATCCGGGCCGTGGTGGCCCAGGGCCCCTCGAAGCCCTCGGGCGCGGCGTCGTAGACGGTGACGGCCAGGCCCCGGTGCTGCATCGCGGCCTGCAGCGCCAGGCCCGACATGCCCCCGCCGATGATGGCCACATCGGCTACCGGCTCGCCGTCGCGCTCGAGCGCGGGTGTCCAGCGCGGGGCGGGCAGCTGCAGCGCGGCCAGCTCCCAGGCCAGGCGCCGCTCGAGGGCAGCCAGCCCCCGCTCGAGGCCGGGCGCAGGGCCCGGCCCGGGGCTCGGATGCGTGCTCACGCGCGCCTCACTTCACCTCGATGTTGGCGTCCTTGACGATGCGGCCCCACTTGACGATCTCGGCGGCGAGGTGGTCGGCCAGCTGCCTGGGCGTGCCGCCCAGGGTGCTCGCGCCGATGTCGGTGAGGCGCTTGCGTACGGCGGCGTCGGCGATCACCTCGTTGGCCGCGGCGTTCATGCGCTCGATGACGGGTGCGGGCGTGCCCTTGGGGGCGAGCAGCGCGAACCAGGTGGTGGACATCAGCTTGGGCGCGCCGAGCTCGGCCATCGTGGGCACGTCGGGCAGGGCGGGCGAGCGCTGCGGCGCCATCACGCCGATGGCGCGCACGCGCCCGGCCTTGACCTGCGCGGCAATGCCGGGGATGAGCTGGAACATCAGCTGCAGCTCGCCGCTGATGAGGTTGGTGGTGGCGTTGCCCGGGTTGGAGAAGGGCACGTGCACCATCTGCGCCCCGTACTCGCGCGAGTAGAGCTCGCCGGCCAGGTGCATGCTGCTGCCGATGCCGGTGGAGCCGTAGCTGAGCTTGCCCGGGTTGGCCTTCACGTAGGCGTTGAACTGCGCGAGGTCACGCACGGGCAGGTCGTTCGTGACGACGAGGATGTTGGGCACTTCGGCCAGCAGCGCGATGGGCAGGAAGTCGCGCTGCGAGTCGTAGCCCATCTGCTTGTACATCGCCTGGTTCACGGCCAGGGTGCCGGCCCAGGAGAAGAGGAAGTTGTAGCCGTCGCCCGCCGCCTGCGCCGCGGCCGTGGCGCCGACGTTGCCGTTGGCGCCGGGCTTGTTGTCGACGACGAAGGTCGTCTTGAGGCGCTTGGCGAGTTCCTCCGCAAAGATGCGGGCGATCGTGTCGCCCGTGCCACTGCCTCCGGGCGAGGGCACGATGAGGCGGATGGTGCGGCCGGCTGCGGGCCAGTCGGACTGTGCGGCCGCGGGCGTGGTGGCCAATGCAGCGGCCAGGCATGCAAGGCCGGTGGCACCCAGCGCGGCCAGCGTGCGCCGGCGAGCGTGGCGGGCAGGAAGTGCAGGCGGGGTCTGGGGCATGGCGGCAGGCCGGCGGACGCCGGGAAGTCGATGAAGACCCCTTAGCGTACCGGAAGCCCGCGCCGGCTGAGTGGGCGCCGCGCGCCGCAGCGGCCTGGGCCGCCGCCGCGTTACTCCGTCAGGCCCTTCAGGCTCTCCGCCAGCACGATACCTTCGGCCAGGACGATGCCCTCGGCCAGCACGATCCCCTCGGCCAGCACGATCCCCTCAGCCAGCACGATGCCCTCTGCCAGGACAATGCCCTCGGCCAGGACGATACCCTCGGCGAGCACGATGCCCTCGGCCAGCACGATGCCCTGGGCCGACAGGGATCCCACGCCAGCCTTCGCAGGAGGGGCCAGGGCAATGCAGTGGTTGCGCAGGCCCACGCGGTTCGCGCGCAGAGTGTCGGCCACCGCCCAGACGGGCGCCTGCAGCCCGTTGCGCGCCACGTTGGAGCCGGGCGCGACCGTGACCTGGGCCTCCGTGCTGCAAGCCAGCCCAGTGGCCAGGGAAACGCCCGCGCCGAAGTAGGTCACGCGGGGGCCGGTCAGCCGCGTGGCCGTGATCGTGGAGGGGTAGGTGGTGCCTGCCGTGGTCGAAGTAGCTGGCCAGAAGGCCAGGCTCGCGCGCTGCGGTGGCAGGCTCGGGCTCCAGGCCAGGCGGTGGTCCCAGGCCTCGTGGTAGCGCTGGAAGAGTGCGTCGCCCGTCACGATGTGGTTGCCGCCAGCGTAGACGATCTGGCTCCACGGCCGCCCGCCCTGGGGTACGTTGCGGGCGATGGCTGCCGGCAGCGCCTGGCCCGTCGCGAGGAGCGCAGTGCCCGGCAGGATCCGCCCGGCCTCGATGTCGGCCCGCAGGTTGGGGCGGATGGCCCGAGCGATGCGCACGGCCCCGTCGGCATTGACCATGCCGGCGCCCTGCTCAAGCAGGTTCTCGCGCCCGGCCGTGGGCTCGGCCGTGTACTGCAGGATGGCCCGGATGAGCGGCGGGGTGAGGCCCGGATTCGCCTCCAGCATCAGCGCCACCGTGCCCGCCACCACGGGCGCGGCGATCGAGGTGCCGCTGAGCATCATGACCTGGTCGCTGGTGGTGGTGCCGTTGGGCATGGGCACGAGCGTGGGGTGATTCGCGGGCAGCCATGCGCGCCCCGTGAGTTCCTGCGCGAGCGCGCCCAGGACGCGGTGGCCCGGCGCGGCGAGGTCGGGCTTGAGGATGTGGTCGCGCTGCGTGACCTGGCCTGCGGGGTCGCGGGACACGACGCCGCGGGCCGGGCCGCGCGAGCTGAAGGCCGAGATGGTGTCGTCGTTGCGGCTGATGGTGGTGCCGGTGCGCAGCGCACCCACCGTGATCGCCGCGGGCTCGATGCCGGGGGAGCCGATCGTGCCGAAGCGCACCTGGTTGTTCGGGCCGCGGCCGTAGTTGCCAGCGGCCACCACCACCGTCACCCCCGCCGCCACGGCCTTGCGCACAGCCTCGCACAGGGGGTCTCGAGCGTGAGACTCGGTGGCGTCGGTGGACAGGCTCAGGTTGATGATGCGGATGTTCAGCGCCCGGCTGTGGTGCACGACCCAGTCGATGGCAGCCAGCACCGCGCTCTCGGTGCCCATGCCGGAGTCGTCGAGCACCTTGAGGTCGTAGAGGTGCGCGCCCGGGGCGATGCCGGTGGAGTCGGGGTTGCGGTCGAAGGCCCGGCCCGCCGCCACCGAGGCAACGTGGGTGCCGTGCCCGTAGCCGTCGGCGTTGACCTTGCCGTTGTTGTCCAGCCGCTTTTCGTACTTGCGCCGGCCTTCGCTGCCTGGGGCGAGTGCGTCACTGAAGTCCAGACCCAGCAGCCAGTCGCCCGAGCCGATCAGCTTCGCATCGGACTCCTTGGTGAAGTCCAGCGCCTGGCGCACCCGGGACTTGCCTGCGGCGTCCCGGAAGTTCAGGTGCGAGGCCATGATTCCCGAGTCGAGCAGCGCGATTCCCACGCCTGCGCCGGTCAGGCCGGCATGTGCCCGCGTGGCGGTGTTGTAGGTGCGCACTGTCGTGGCCAGAGGCCCGCCGCGGTAGAGGCCCACGGTTTGCTCCACGGCGCTGAAGCTGCGTGTGGTGAGCCGGTTGGGCGAGACCACGGTCACGTCGGCGCGCTGGGCCAGGGCCAGCACCCCCGTCTCGGGCAGCACCACGGACAGGCCGCGCACCGTCACGTAACGCATGAACACCGAGCCGCCTGCGGCCAGTACGGCCTGGCGCAGGTCCGTGAGCAAGGGGTCGGTTGAATTGCTCAGCACCACCACGCGCATGAGCTTGCCGGCCGTGAGGGTCCAGCGCCACCATGGCACCCGTGGAGAATCGGTGCTGACCATCTCGCGGCGCAGGTCTGCCGAAATCTTGGAGGCTGCGGCCGTGCCAATGGCGTTGATGTCGCCCGTGCTCAGGAAGAAGGTCTGCGCATGGGAAGACGGCGTGGCGCCTAGCGCGCCCAGGAGCGCGATCGCCGCGCCCGTGATCCACAGTCTGGCCCGTGTGCGGGCCTGCAGGAGGCTGTACATGGCGATCTTCCCTGTTGCTTATGATGAGTGCTTCGGATTGGACGGCTGGCCGGGCCGCCCGCGGCACTTCCTGGCCCAAGGAATCCTCGACGTGCGTGAACATCTTCACGCGAGGGTCGGCCGCCTGGGGGGTTGCGCGGCAGCCTCACCTCGCTGAAGGCCTGAGCGACAATGCTCTCTGTGGGAGAAGCACGCGCATGAGGACACAGGTCTGCATCATTGGCGGGGGGCCCTCCGGGCTGCTGCTGTCGCAACTGCTCCATCTCAAGGGCATCGATACCGTGGTGCTGGAAAGGCAAAGCCGCGAGTACGTGCTGGCGCGCATCCGCGCCGGCGTGCTCGAGCAGGGCTTTGCGCGGCTGCTGCACGAGGCCGGGTGCGGCGAGCGCATGGACCGCGAAGGCCAGGTGCATGAGGCTTTCTTCATTTCCGACCAAGGCCGGCTGCACCGGGTGGACCTGAACCGCCACAGCGGGGGCAACTCGGTGGTGGTGTACGGGCAGACCGAGGTCACGCGAGACCTGTACGCGGCGCGCGACCGCCTCAACGGCATCGTGATCCACGAGGCCGAGGACGTGCAGCCGCACGACCTCACGGGTGACCACCCCTTCGTGACCTACCGCCAGGGGGGCGAGGAGGGTCGCGTGGATTGCGACTTCGTCGTGGGTGCCGATGGCTTCCACGGCGTGAGCCGCAAGTCGATCCCCAAGGACGTGCTGCGCGAATACGAGAAGGTCTATCCCTTCGGCTGGCTCGGGGTGCTGTCGCGCACGCCGCCGGTGTCGCACGAACTCATCTACGCACGCCACGACCGGGGCTTTGCGCTGTGCTCGCTGCGCTCGCCGGTGCTCAGCCGCTACTACATCCAGGTGCCGCTGACGGATCGGGTGGAGGACTGGTCCGACGATGCCTTCTGGGAGGAGCTCAAGCGGCGGCTGCCCGGGGAGGTCGCGGCCCGGCTGGTGACCGGGCCCTCGATCGAGAAGTCGATCGCGCCGCTGCGCTCCTACGTGGCCGAGCCGATGCGCCACGGCCGGCTCTTCCTGGCCGGCGACGCTGCGCACATCGTGCCGCCCACTGGGGCGCGCGGCCTGAACACGGCGGGCTCCGACGTGCACTACCTGTACCACGGCCTCGTGGCGCACTACCTGCAGGCAGACTCCTCAGGCCTGCAGCAGTACTCCGAGCGGGCGCTGGCGCGGGTGTGGAAGGCGCAGCGCTTCTCGTGGTTCCTCACCACGCTGCTGCACACCTTCCCGCAAAGCCCCGAGTACGACCGCAAGCTGCAGGAGGTGGAGCTTGCCTACCTCTGGTCCTCCGAGGCGGCGCAGCGTTCCCTGGCGGAGAACTATGTCGGGCTGCCGTACTGAGCCCAGGGCACCCGGGCCCGCCACCGAGCCTGCACAGAGCCGGCTTCGCGCTTGAACCGGCCCGGATTGGGGTCTGATTGGGGCCCGATTGGAGCGGTGGGCCTCGCCTACACTAGTGAGCATGTGTACTGGCCGGAGTTCCCGCCCGCGATGCGCGCGCTGACGACCCGCACCCTGCCTGCCCTCGTGGCCGTTGTCATCGGTCTCGGGTGCGGCGGATGCACGACGCGCTCGGGCGATGTCCGGCCGCTGCTCACCAACCCGACGGATTTTGCCGGCTGGGACTGCGAGCGGCTGGACGTGGAGACGCTGCGGGTGCAGCGTCGCGCGGCCGAGGTGGCCTATGCCGTGGACGAGCGTGCGGGCACGAACATCGTGGCCCTCGGGGTCGGGTTGACGGTCTTCTGGCCGGCGCTCCTGACGATGCGTCAGCCTGGGGTGGAGTCCGAGGAGCTCGCTCGGCTCAAGGGCCGTTTCGACGTGCTGCAGGCCGTGGCCGTGGGGCGGCAGTGCCCCTCCGTCGGCCCCGATCTCCCGGCCCGCCAAGCTCTCCAGCTGCCCGTGGCGCTGGGTGAGCGGCTCGTGTACGAGGAGCGTGGTGATCCGCGTCGCGCTTCGCGGGAGTTCGCGCTGCGGCTCGATGCGCTGCGCCGAGAGGTGCTGGAGTTCTCCGTCGAGGGCATGCCAGGGGGTGAAGGCACCCGCTGGGTGCAGGACTTCGCCGGCAACGTCAAGGGTGCCCCGCCAGGCACGCTGCACTGGCCCCACCTCCTGCGGCTCGATCTCGGGCTCGGGCAGGTGGTGGCGGGTGACCTGACGCTGCCCGAGGAGCCGGGCGTTCGGGCACGCGTGCGCGGGCAGGTCGTGGCCGTGGGGCCGCAGACGATCGCCACGCGGCGTTTCGACGCGGCAGTGATCGAGCTCTTCGGCGACGCGCAGCGCGGCGAGCGCAGCACGCGCGTGGATGGCGTCCTGGTGGTGGATCGGGCGAGCGGAGTGCTGCTGCGGCTGGAGCTGGCGAGCGCCCAGTCGGACTTCACCCTGCAGCGCCGCCTCGTGCGCATCGACGCCCCCGCGCGTTGAGCCTGCGCAACGGGGGCGGCATGGCCCCGAAAAGCTTCTTTACCAGGGCTGCATGAGGTCGACACGGGGGCGGCGCAGCATCATGCTCATCGCAACCCCTGCTCCCTCAAGGAGGACTGACATGAACACGAATTCTCGCTGCGCCCGATCGGGCAACCGCTGGCCCCTGGGGCTGGCCGCGCTGGCGCTGGCCGCCTCGGCGGTCTGCGCGCCGGCGTGGTCGCAACCCGCTGGTGGCCCCGGCGCAGGCCCCGGCGCTGGCTCCGGCATGGGGCATCACGGGATGGGCCACCACGGGATGGGCCGCCAGGGCGGGCCGGGTGGCGGCGAAGGCATGATGGGCGCCGGCATGCTGCTGTCCCCGCGCATGCTCGACGCCGTCAAGGCCACCCCCGAGCAGCGTGCCCAGATCAAGCAGATCATGGATGCGGCGCGGCGCGACATGTCCACCCAGCGCGATGCGCGCCGGGCCCTGCGCGACGAAGCCCAGCGCGTCTTCACGCAGCCCAACGTGGACGCCGCGGCAGCCGAGGCGCTGCGCCAGAAGATGCTGGCCCAGCACGACCAGGGCAGCCGGCGCCATATGCAGGCGATGGTGGAGGCCTCGCGCGTGCTCTCGCCCGAACAGCGCAAGCAGATGGCCGATCTGGCCAAGCGCCGGGGCGACATGATGGAGCGCCATCGCCGCGAGCGCGAGACGCTCGCGCCGGCGAAGTCCTGAGACGCTGCCAGCGTCCGGCCTCGTGCAGCCCATGGGAAGCCGCCTGCTGCTGATCGATGACGACCAGCGTCTGGTCGCGATGGTGGGCGACTACCTGCGTGGCCACGGCTACTCGGTGGAGGCGGCGGCGAATCTGCGCGACGGCCGCGAGCGGTTGCGGCGCGACGCAGTCGACGCGCTGATCCTGGACCTGATGCTGCCTGACGGCGACGGTCTGGATCTGGCGCGCGAACTGCGTGCCGATCCGCGCACGCGGCGCCTGCCGCTGCTGATGCTCAGCGCGCGTGGTGAGCCGATGGACCGCATCGTGGGCCTGGAGATCGGTGCGGATGACTATCTGGCCAAGCCCTTCGAGCCGCGCGAGCTGCTGGCGCGGGTGAAGGCGCTGATGCGCCGCGCGGGACCGGACCCCGGCGCGGACGAGATGCTCGAGTTCGGCCGCCTCGTGATCGACCTGGGTGCGCGCCACGCGCGCCTGGACGGGCGGCCCTGCGAGCTCACGAGCCACCAGTTCGAGCTGCTCGTGGTGCTCGCGCGCGCCAGCGGGCGCGTGCTCTCGCGCGACCAGATCATGGATGCGCTCAAGGGCCACCCGATGGAGGCCTTCGACCGCAGCATCGACGTCCACGTGTCGCGCATCCGCGCCGTCATCGAGGACGACCCCAAGACGCCGCGCCGGCTGCTGACGGTGCGCGGCAGCGGCTACGTCTTCGCGCGGCGCCAGGACCAGATCGACGGTGACCGCGGCCGGAGCGCCGCACCCGCCGGCGCTGCGCCGGCCTGAGGGCGCGAAGGCCAGGGCCCGTGCGATCGCTGTACCTGCGGATCTGGCTCACGGTCGTGGCCGTGATGGCCCTGTTTGCGCTGGCCTCGGGCTGGCTGTGGCAACGCCACGTGGAGCAGGAGCGCGTGCGCCTGGAGACGGCCGCACAGGGCCGTGCCGAGGCCTGGGCCGACCTGCTCGAGCGTTCGCTGCCTCCGGCCACTGCAGCGCGAGAAGAGCAGGCGGCTGCGCTGCGCGATTGGTCGCAGCGGCTGCGGCTGCCGATGGCCCTGGACGACGAGAAGGGCGAGCGCATCGCCGCCTCGGATGCGTGGCTGCGGCGCGAGGCCGAGGCGCCTGCGGGCGCCAGGCGCGGCCTGGCGATGCGCCTGTCTGACGGCCGCACGCTGTGGCTGGCGCGAGGCGTGGCGATGCGGCGCGGGCCCGGGATGGGGCCCGGGATGGGCGCCGGGCCGGGCGCGCCGATGGGGCATGCGGGCGGGCCAGGTGGGCCCTTCGCCGGGCCCGACGGGCCCGTGCGCCCGAGCGAGCGGCCGATCGCCTTCGGCCCGCCCGGCCTGCTGCCCGGTGGCGGCCTGGGCATCGTGCTGCTGCTGGCCAGCCTCTTCCTGGCCGTGGCGCTGGGCGCCTGGCCGGTCGTGCGCCGCCTCACCCGCCGGCTCGAGGCGCTCAAGCTCGGCGTGCAGGCCTTCGGCGCCGGGGCGCTGCACCACCGCGTGCCCGAGGACGGGCGTGACGAGGTGGCCGAGGTGGCGGTGGCCTTCAACCAGACCGCAACACGTGTGCAGGACCTGCTGCGTTCGCACCAGAGCCTGCTGGCCAATGCGAGCCACGAGCTGCGCTCGCCGCTGGCCAGGCTGAAGATGGCGGTGTCGCTGCTCGACGAGGCGGCACCCGCGCAGCGCGAGACGCTCAAGCGCGAGATCCACGTCAACATCGCCGAGCTCGATGCGTTGGTGGAGGAGGTGCTGCTGGCCAGCCGGCTCGACGCGGGCGAGGATGTGCTGCGCCGGGAGCCGGTGGCGATGCGGGCGATGCTGGCCCAGGAGTGCGCGCGCGTGGGCGCGCAGCTCGAGGTGGGCGACGCCGGTGCGGTGTCCGAGGCGGTGGTGCAGGGCGACGAACGGCTCCTGCGGCGTGCCGTGCGCAACCTGCTGGAGAACGCGCGCCGTTACGGCGGCGGCGACACCCTCGTGCAGCTGCGCGCGGCTGCGGCTGCCGCGCCCGTGTACCTCGAGATCCGGATCTGCGACCGCGGCCCCGGTGTGCCCGAGGCCTGGCGCGAACGCATCTTCGAGCCCTTCTTCCGCCTGCCCGGCCACGCCGAGCACGAGGGCGGCGTGGGCCTGGGCCTGTCGCTCGTGCGCCAGATCGCGCAGCGCCACGGCGGGCGCGTGCGTTGCGAACCGCGCGAGGGCGGGGGCAGCTGCTTCGTGCTGGAGTTGCCCCCCTAGCCCGGCACGGTCAGCTCGACGGCTTGCGGTTCAGCGTCGTGGCCATGTAGCTGTCGAAGGCCCCGTCGGAGAAGCGTGACCACATGATCGCGTCCTTGCAGAAACGCGCGTAGCTCGAGTGGATCTTGCGCCAGCGCGGGTTCTTTTCGGAGAGCTCGGCGTAAAGCTCCTCGGCAGCGCTGTAGGCCGCATCGGCCATCGCCTTCGGAAAGGGTCGCAGCTGCACGCCCCCGGCCACCAGGCGCTTGAGCGCAGCCGGGTTGCGCGCGTCGTATTTGGCCTGCATGTCCACGTGCGCCTCGGCACAGGCGGCCTCGAAGATTGCCTGGTACTCCTTGGGCAGGGCCTCCCAGGCCTTGGCTCCCACGTACATCGTGATCTGGCCGCAGCCGTCCCAGTAGCTGGGGTAGTGGTAGAAGCGCGCCACCTTGTGCAGGCCCAGCTTCTCGTCGTCGTAGGGGCCAATGAATTCGGCCGCGTCGATGGTGCCGCGCTCCAGGGCCGTGTAGATCTCCCCGCCGGGGATGTTCTGGGCGATCACGCCGATGCGCTGCAGCACCACGCCGCCGAAGCCGCCGATGCGGAACTTCAGGCCCTTGATGTCGGCCAGGCTCTTGATCTCCTTGCGGAAGAAGCCGCCCATCTGCGTGCCGGTGTTGCCGCAGGGGAAGTTGACGATGCCGTAGTCGCGATAGAACTCCCGCAGCAGCGGCAGGCCCTCGCCGTCCTTCATCCAGGCCGTCATCTGGCGCGAGTTCATGCCGAAGGGGATCTGGCCGTCCAGCGCAAAGGTGGGGTCCTTGCCGAAGAAGAAGACCGAGGCCGTGTTCGCGCACTCGACCGTGCCGTTCTGCACGGCGTCCAGCACGCCGAAGGCGGGCACGATCTCGCCCGGGGCGTGCACGCTGATCTCGAAGCCCCCGCCAGTGGCCTCGCGCACCCGCTTGGCGACCTGCTCGGCCGCTGCGTAGATGGTGTCGAGGTTCTTGGGCCAGCTCGAGGCCAGGCGCCAGCGGATGCGGGGCTGCGACTGGGCCTGCGCGGGCAG
>CAILKA010000296.1 GCA_903834645.1 uncultured beta proteobacterium | reverse complement strand
GCCACCTTCATCCGCTCCACCAGCACCGAACCCACGGACTTCGAACCGTAGGTGTAGACGTCCGCACCGATGGCCACGATGGCACGAAACATCTCGCGCAGGTTGCCCGCAATCGTCACCTCCTCCACCGGATGCACGATGCGGCCGCCCTCGATCCAGTAGCCGCTGGCCCCGCGCGAGTAGTCGCCCGTGACGCCGTTGACGCCCTGCCCCATCAGCTCGGTGACGAACAGGCCCGTCCCGAGCTTGCGCAGCATGGCCTCCAGGTCGTCCCCCGGCCGTGTCAGGCGGCTGGTGAGCGCGAGGTTGTGCGAGCCGCCGGCGTTGCCGGTGGTGCGCAGGCCGAGCTTGCGCGCGGAGTAGCTGCCCAGGAAGTAGCCCTCCACCGTGCCGCCGGACACGATGGAGCGTGCGTGCGTGCGCACGCCCTCGTCGTCGAAGGCGGCGCTGCCCTTGCCCTTGCGCAGGTGTGGGTCCTCGTGGATGTCGATGTGGGGGGCGAACACCGACTGGCCCAGGCTGTCGAGCAGGAAACTCGACTTGCGGTAGAGCGAGCCGCCCGAGACGGCCTGCACGAAGGATCCCAGCAATCCGGCCGCCAGCGGAGCCTCGAAGAGCACCGGCACATCGGCCGTGGGCACGCGCCGTGCGTGCAGCCGCGCCAGCGTCCGCTGCGCCGCGTAGCGGCCCACTGCCTCGGGGCTCGCGAGCTCGGAGGCGTCGCGCATCGACGTGTACCAGCTGTCGCGCTGCATGTTCCTGCCGCGCCCGGCGATGGGGGCCACCGAGATGCCGTGGCGCGTGCTGGCGTAGCCGCCCCGACAGCCACGCGAGTTGCCGGTCCAGAAATGCGACTGCTGCGCCGACACGCCCGCACCCTCGGAATTGGTGATGCGACGGTCGGTATCGAAGGCCGCCTGCTCGCAGCGGCGCGCGAGCTCGGCCGCCGTGGCGGCATCGATCGCCCAGGGGTGGAACAGGTCGAGGTCGAGCGCCGCCTCGGCTGGCGTCGCGAGGTCCTGCGCATCGGGCAGGCCGGCCGCAGGATCTTCGGCGGTGTAGAGGGCGATGTCGAAGGCGGCCTGCACGGTGCGGCGCAACGCTGCGGGCGAGAAGTCCGAGGTGCTGGCGCTGCCGCGGCGCTGACCGGCATAGACGGTCACGCCCAGCGACTTGTCTCGGTTGCGCTCGACGTTCTCGATCTCCCCCTTGCGCACGGACACCGACAGCCCGGCACCTTCGGACACCTCCGCCGCCGCATCGGTGGCGCCAGCTTCGCGCGCCAGGTCGAGCACGTCCTCGACCATCTGCCGGAAAGTGTCGGGGGTGTAGGCGAATCCGCTGCCTTCGGGCTCGGGCCCGGCCTGCGCGGATCGCGACGGGGCACGGGCCTGCGCAACGCGGCGGGCGGGGCGACGGGAGGGCTCTTTGGAAGTGACGAAGGTGGAGGAGCGCATGGGCGCCGATTATCATCGTCCGATGCCCCAACGCCCTGCTCCAGGCCGTACACCCGCGCGCGAGGCCGACGCCCCGCACGACGAAGACGGGCGCCCGAGCAAATCGCAGCGCAAGCGCGACTCCACGGAGTTGCAGTCACTCGGCGCCGAACTGGTGGAGCTGCCCGACGCCGCCTTCAAGGCGCTGCCGCTGCCCGAGGACCTGCGCGAGGCGATGCACGAGTACCGCCGTACCCGCTCGCATGAAGGCCGCAGGCGCCAGATGCAGTACATCGGCAAGCTCATGCGGGGGGCAGATCCCGATCCGCTGCGCGAGGCGCTGGCCAGCGTGCGGCTGGGCGGCGCACGCGACAGCCTGCTGCTGCACCAGGCCGAGGCCTGGCGCGAGGAGCTGCTGGCCGATGACGAGGCGCAGACGCGCTGGGCGCGCGAGCACCCGGACAGCGACCTGCAGCAGCTGCGCCAGCTCGTGCGCGCCGCGCGCGCACAGGCCCGCGAATCCGCCGCAACGGGCCAGCCACTGCGCCAGGCGCGTGGCCACCGCGAACTCTTCCGCTTCATCCGCGCGTGCCTGCCCACCCCATGAATGCTTTCGAATCCGTGCGCATCGGCCTGGTGTCGGTGAGCGACCGCGCCTCAGGCGGCGTCTACGCCGACCAGGGCATCCCGGCCCTGCGCGACTGGCTCACGCGCGCGCTGCGCAACCCCGTCGAGTGGCAGGAGCGGTTGATCCCCGACGAGCAGCCGCGCATCGAGGCCACGCTGCGCGAGCTCGTCGACGACGCCGGCTGCCACCTCGTGCTCACCACCGGCGGTACCGGCCCGGCCCCGCGAGACGTGACACCCGAGGCGACGCTGGCGGTCGCCGACCGGGTGATGCCGGGCTTTGGCGAGCAGATGCGCCAGATCAGCCTGGCCTTCGTGCCCACGGCGATCCTGTCGCGCCAGGTGGCGGTCATCCGCAAGGGCGCGCTCCTCATCAACCTGCCTGGCCAGCCCAAGTCGATTGCCGAGACGCTGCAGGGCCTGCCGCAGGGCACGCCACCGGTGCACGGCATCTTCGCGGCCGTGCCCTACTGCCTCGACCTGATCGGCGGCCCCTACCTCGAGACGGACGAAGCGGTGTGTGCGGCGTTCCGGCCGAAGTCGGCGCGACGCCCCGGCCCGGTGGCCTGAGCCCGGCGCAGACGCGCTACTTCACGAGGCGCTGCAGGCCCTCGGCATCAAAGCGCTCGGTGATCTGGGCGTCCTGCGGGAGGCAGCCCTCCTTCGCATCCTGCCCGGGCGTGCCCGCCGACAGTTTCTCCACGGCCGCCCACAGCAGCGCGATCTGGTGCTCGTGGAGCGAGGCGTTGTCGATCAGGCCCTTCATGGCCAGGGCCACCGGGTCGTCTCCCTGCGTGACGCCGTAGGCCGAAAACCCCATCCGCGCCGCGACCGCCTCACGCTGTGCATCGGCCGAGGCCTGCAGGATGCGCGCCGGAATGCCCACCGCCGTGGCCCCCGGCGGCACGGGCTGCAGCACCACCGCGTTGCTGCCCACGCGCGCGCCGTCGCCCACCGTGAAGCTGCCCAGCACCTTGGCGCCGGCGCTGACGATCACGCCGCGGCCCAGCGTGGGATGGCGCTTGGCGCCCTTGGCCAGCGAAGTGCCGCCCAGCGTCACGCCCTGGTAGATCGTGCACTCGTCGCCCACCTCGGCCGTCTCGCCGATGACGACGCCCATGCCATGGTCGATGAAGACGCGTCGCCCGATGGTCGCCCCCGGGTGGATCTCGATGCCGGTGAACAGGCGCCCCAGGTGGGACACGAAGCGCCCCAGCCAGCGCCAGCCGCGACACCAGGCCGCGTGCGCCAGGCGGTGCAGCACGAGGGCGTGCAGCCCCGGGTAGCAGGTCAGGACTTCCCAGGTCGAGCGCGCCGCGGGGTCGCGCTCGCGGATGCAGGCGATGTCTTCTCGCAGGCGGCTGAACATGGGGAGCAGGGGTCGGGTTCGGGGTGAGAGGGAACGGGAGGCGCAGTGTAGGGCGGCGCGTGCGCTGCCGCTGCGCGTGCGATGCCGCGCAGGATGTGCACCTCCTCGCGCGTCAGCTGCAGCCGGTTGGCGAGCTGGTTCAGGCGTGGCATCAGCTTGCCTGGCGAGCGCGGATCGAGGTAGCCGATGGCCTGCAGGGCCTGCTCCCAGTGCGTGAGCACGCCCTGGATGGCCTGCGCGTCGGCCCATTGTGGTGGCCGAGTGGCGCTTGCCACGGCGTAGCCGCCCAGCGCCTGGCGCCACTCGTAGGCCACGAGCTGCACCGCCTGCGCCAGGTTCAGCGACCCGTAGGTGGGATCGGTCGGGATCGAGAGCACGGCGTGGCAGCGGTAGACGTCCTCGTTGGCCAGGCCGAAGCGCTCGGAGCCGAAGACGAAGCCCACGCGCTGGCCCTGCGCGGCCAGTGGCGGCAGGCCTTCCCGAGGCGCCCAGGTAGGCGGACCGAAGTCGCGCGGGGTCATGGCCGTGGCGCAGGCAAAAGTGACGCCCTCCAGGGCCTCCCCCAGGCTGCCCACGATGCGTGCGCGCTCGAGCACGTCCGTGGCACCGCTGGCAAAGGCCGCCGTCTCCTCGCGCTGGAGCACGTCGGCAAAGCGTGGCGCCACCAGCACCAGTTCGGAAAACCCCATCACCTTCATCGCGCGTGCAGCCGCGCCGACGTTTCCGCCCTGGCTCGTGCCCACGAGGATGAAGCGCGTCGCGTCGCTGGCGGGAGGGGGCCGGTCAGGCATGGGCATGGGGGTGGCGGGCGGTAGAATCGAGGGCTTCAGCGGATCTGCATGCCGTCGCCTGCGACAGCCTCGCGATTGTGGACCGCCGCTCCTTGCCACCGCCACCTGCTCCCGATGTCCCCCACCCTGCATCCCATGCTCAACATCGCCGTGCGCGCAGCGCGTGCGGCGGGGGCGATCATCAACCGAGCGGCACTCGACCTCGACGTGCTGAAGATTGCCACGAAGGGCACGAACGACTTCGTCACCGAGGTCGACCGGGCAGCCGAGGAGGCGATCATCTCGACGCTCCTGGAGGCCTACCCCGGGCACGCCATCCTCGCCGAGGAGTCAGGCCGGGCGCGAGGCGCGCGGCACAGCGAATACCTCTGGATCATCGATCCCCTGGACGGCACCACCAACTTCATCCATGGCCTGCCGGTCTACGCGGTGTCGATCGCGCTGGCCTTCCGCGGCCGCGTCGAGCAGGCGGTGGTCTACGACCCTGCGCGCAACGACCTCTTCGTGGCCAGCAAGGGCCGCGGCGCCTTCCTCAACGACCGGCGGCTGCGCGTGTCCAAGCGGGTGCGCATGTCCGATGCGCTGATCGGCACGGGCTTTCCCTTCCGCAAGGGCGACAACTTCAAGCGTTACCTGAAGATGTTCGAGGAGGTGATGCAGCACTGTGCCGGCGTGCGGCGCCCGGGCGCGGCCGCGCTCGACCTGTGCTACGTCGCCGCAGGCTGGTACGACGGCTTCTTCGAGACCGGCCTGCAGCCCTGGGACGTGGCCGCCGGCTCGCTGATCGTCACCGAGGCGGGCGGGCTGGTGGGCAACTTCACCGGCGAGGCCGACTTCCTGCACCAGCGCGAGGTGATTGCGGGCAACCCCCGGATCTACGCCCAGTTGGTGCAGACGCTCGCGCCTTACTCGCGCGTGATCGTGCCGGCAGAGGCCGCAGCGGGGTCGCCGGAGGCGCCCGGGAGTGCAGCATCCGGTGTGACGGCGGGTGCCGGCGCCGGGATGGGAGCAACCGGTTCAGGCGACGCCACGGAAGCGTTCATCGCCTCGGCGGCCGCCGACTCGCCTGAGACGGCCCCGGCGCCGACGACACGGCGCCGGCTTCGCAAGGTGCAACCACCCGGCCCGAAGGGCGAAGACGCGCCTTTCTGACGG
>CAILKA010000295.1 GCA_903834645.1 uncultured beta proteobacterium | reverse complement strand
TGCACTGCGGCTTTTGCACCGCCACCTGCCCCACCTACCAGCTGCTGGGCGACGAGCTCGACGGGCCGCGCGGGCGCATCTACCTGATGAAGCAGGTGCTCGAGGGCGCGCCGGTCACGCGCAGCACGCAGCAGCACCTGGATCGCTGCCTGACCTGCCGCAACTGCGAGACCACCTGCCCTTCGGGCGTGCAGTACGGGCAGCTCGTGGACATCGGGCGGCGCATCGTCGAGGAACGCGTGCCGCGCCCCGCCTCCGAGCGCGCCGTGCGCTGGCTCCTCAAGGAAGGGCTCACCTCACCCCTGTTCGCCCCGGCGATGAAGCTCGGCCAGGCGGTGCGCCCGCTGCTGCCCCACAAGCTCAGGAACAAGGTGCCCGTTGCCACGCGTGGCAAGCGTGCGCGGCGCTGGCCCACGCGCGAGCATCCGCGCCGCGTGCTGATGCTGGCCGGCTGCGTCCAGCCGTCGATGATGCCCAACGTCAACAGCGCCACCGCACGCGTGCTCGATGCCTCGGGCATCCAGACGCTCGTGGCCGACGGGGCGGGCTGCTGCGGCGCGATCCGCACCCACCTGAACGACCACGAGGGCGGCCTGGCGGACATGCGACGCAACATCGATGCATGGTGGCCGCTGGTGGAGCCCGGCCTCAACAGCCAGGGGCCGGTGGAGGCGATCGTCATGAACGCCTCGGGCTGCGGCGTCACGGTCAAGGACTACGGGCACGCGCTCGCGCACGACCCGGCCTACGCCGAGCGGGCCCGGCGCATCAGCGCGCTCACGCGCGACCTCTCCGAGCTGCTGCCCGAGCTCGCGCCCAAGCTGCGCAGCCGCCTGGCCCGGCTGACCAAGGGATCGAGCCGCTCGCGCTTGGTGTTCCACCCGCCTTGCACGCTGCAGCATGGCCAGCAGCTGCGCGGTGGAGTGGAGCGCACACTGGCCGAACTCGGCTTCGACGTGCGGCTGGCTGCCTCGGAGAGCCACCTGTGCTGCGGCTCGGCAGGCACCTACAGCGTGCTGCAGCCCGACCTCTCCACGCAGCTGCGCGACCGCAAGCTCGGCCACCTGGCGCCACAGGCCGACGAGACCATCGTCTCGGCCAACGTCGGCTGCATCCAGCACCTGCAGTCGGGCACCGAGACGCCCGTGCGGCACTGGATCGAGGTGCTGGACGACGCGCTGGGCTGACGCCCACGCGCACAGGCCTGCTACCGGCCTGCTACAGGCCGCCGCGGCCCTCGCGCGCGTGGAACGCCTGACTCGTCTCCCAGGCCACCGTCTGCAGGTGGGCTGCGACATCGGCGGGCAGCCCGGCGGTGTAGCGGCTGCCCACCGGGTTGGTCTTGTAGACGGAAGCCAGCACGGTGCACGCGGCCAGATATGTGCCAGCCAGGTTGGGGTGGCGCTTGTCGGCCACCGTCAGCGCCACCTCCGGGCGCTTGCGCAGCGACTGCGCAAAGGCCAGCCCGGCCGGCACCACCAGCGCCTTGTTGGCCTGGCCGGCCTTGACGTACTCGGCAGCCAGCGGTTCGGTCATCTCGGGCTTGTCGGCGTAGGCCCAGGACATGAAGAACACCGGCTCGGAGCCGTGGCGGCGCACGGTGTCGCTGTGCTTCTTGGCGAACTCATGAAAGAGCGGCGCGAGCTGCGGGTGCACCGGGCACTGGCTGCAATCCATCATCATCACCGCGTCGAACAGCCTCCCGGGCGCGTTGAAGCGGATCTCGTTGTCGCCCACGAAGGAATAGCTGCCCACGCCACCGGGGCGCAGGTGCGCGCCCACGTCGTGCCAGTTCAGGCCCGAGCCGCTGATCGTCGCCGAGGTGGCGCGGTGGCCCCGCACGCCCGCCGCGTTGAGCAGCTGCCCGACGTGGCCGTGCATCGAGTTGTTGTAGTAGAAGAAGCTGTTGCCCACCCACAGCAGCGACCTCACGCCCTCGGTCTTGTACGTGGGCACGGCGGCGCTGTTGGCAGCGGGCTTGTCGAGCTGGGCGCAGGCGCCGAGCAGCCAGGCGCAGGCCAGCCAGGAACATGTCGACAGCAGACGGTGTACAGGAGACATCGGGGAAGCCTTTCTCGAAGACGTGGTTCCTGGCGCACCCCCAAGGGATCGAGCGCCTGCCCAAGCTTAGTCGCCGCGGGCGGGCTCACCATCGGGACTCACACGCTCCCCCTCGACCCGGACTTCTTGCAGCACGAGCTGCTCGTCGAGCACCACCGCATCGGCCCACGCGCCGGGCACCAGGCGCCCGCGGTCGGCCAGGCCCAGGTGCTCGGCGGCGATCGTGGCGGTGCGGCGCGAGGCCTCGGCCAGGCCCAGGCCCAGCCCGACGAGGTTGCGCAGCGCCTGGTCCATCGTCAGCGTGCTGCCGGCCAGCGTGCCGTCGGCCAGGCGCACGCCGCCCAGGCACTTGGTGACGGTCTGGCGCCCGAGCCGGTACTGGCCGTCGGGCATGCCGGCCGCCGAGGTGGAGTCGGTCACGCAGTACAGGCCGGGAATGGCGCGCAGCGCGGCGCGGATTGCACCCGGGTGCACGTGCAGCAGGTCGGCAATGAGTTCGGCCCGCTCGGCGTGCGCAAGCGCGGCGCCGACGAGCCCGGGGGCGCGGTGGTGCAGCCCCGTCATCGCATTGAAGAGGTGCGTGAAGCCGCTGGCGCCGGCCCGCAGCGCCGCCAGCGCGTCTTCGTAGCTGCCCGCGCTGTGGCCGATCTGCACGACGAACCCGCGCGCGCGCAGAGCCACGATCAGCTCGAGATGACCCGGCACCTCGGGAGCCATCGTGACCAGCCTCAGGGGCGCGATCGCATGCCAGGCCAGCACCTGCTCGAGCGTGGCCGCGCAGGCGAAGTCGGGCTGCGCGCCCAGCCTCTGCGGGCTCAGGAAGGGCCCCTCCAGATGCACCCCGAGCACGCGTGCGCCGCGAGCGGGTCGCTCGGCGCAGGCGGGTGCGAGCGCGTGCAACGCGGCTTCGATGTCTGCGGCTGGCGCGGTCATCGTCGTGGCCAGCAAGGCCGTCGTGCCGTGGCGCGCGTGGGCGCGTGCGATGTGCGCCACGGCCTGTGCGCCGTCCATCGTGTCGTGGCCGGCGCCCCCGTGCACATGCAAGTCGATGAAGCCCGGCAGCACCCATCGCGAGCCGCCACCGGCCACACGCGCATGCGCCTGCTCTTCGGTCAGGGGTGTGCCCTCCACGGCCACGACCCGCCCATCGGCGTGCGCGAGGGTGCCATGCAGGAAGCCGGCGGGCGTGAGGATGCAACCTTCGAGGGTGTCCATGGTCGAAGCGGAGGCGATCGACTATTCTGACCGCATGGCTGGCCCCTCTCGCCCGATGAGCGATGACGCGCCCGTGCCGGCAGCCCCGCTGCCGGGCGCGGGGGCTGCCGGCGTGCCGGGCGTGGGCCCGCCCGCCGAGCCTGGCGAATGCCTGGGTCTGGGGCTCGACGTGGGCGGGACCGAAGCGCGCTGGGCGCTGGCCGACCGGCGAGGCCAGGTGCTCGCCGAAGGCCTGGCTGCGGGTTTCAGCGGCACGCAGGTGCACGATCCGGCCGGGCGCGAGCACGTGGTTGCCGCGCTGGCGCAGGTGGCCGCCGGCGCAGCCGCGGCCGCACCGGGTGCGCGGCTGCGCGTGTGGGCAGGCGTGACGGGGCACGACCCGCAGGCGGGCGACGCGCTGGCGCAGACCGTGGTGCACACGCTGGGCTGCGCGCCCGAGGCGCTGGAGCTCGACAGCGACATCGCACTGCTCGCGCGCGTGGCCTTCGCACCGGGCCAGGGCGTGGTGGTGGTGGCCGGCACCGGCTCGGTGGCCGTGCACCGCGACGCGCAAGGCCGGCTGCACCGTGTGGGCGGCCGCGGCGGCCTGCTGGGCGACGAAGGCAGCGGCCATGCGATCGCACGCGAGGCGCTGGCCGCCGTCTGGCGCCACGAAGACGATGCCCCCGGCTTCATCGACCGCTCGGTGCTCGCGCACGAGCTGCTCGACGCGCTGGGCGGGCGCGACTGGGCCCAGACGCGGCGCTTCGTCTATGGCGGGGCGACCTCGCGCGGCGACTTCGGGCGCCTGGCGCTGGCGGTAGCGCGTGCCGCCGACCGCGACCCGATGGCGCTGGCCATCCTCGAGCGTGCCGGTGCCGAGCTTGCGCGCCTGGCCACGCTGCTGGTGCAGCGCCACGGCGCGCGGCAGGTGCTGGTGTGCGGCCGCGTGCCGCAGCTGCACCCGGCCCTGGCGCGCACGTTGCAGGCTCGCCTTCCGGCCGAGGTGGCGTGCACGCTGCGGCAGGTGGCGGTGCACCGCGAGGCGGCGGTGCAGGCCGCGATCCCGGCCGTCGGGTAACCGACCCGCGGCCCTCAGTGCGCCGGCTCGGCGGGCACGCGCGGCGCGGCCACCCGCACCGCCCAGGCCACGCCGGCCACGAGCAGCAAGATGCCCAGCACCACCACCGGCTCAGGCCAGCGGGCGCGCAGCGCGAACACGTAGGCCAGCGCCGCCAGCGTCTCGAAGACGATGAGCTGGCCCGCCAGCGTCGTGGGCAGGCGCTGGCTCGCCTCGTTCCAGCACAGCGTGCCCAGCCACGAGGCCAGCAGGCCCAGGGCAAGCATGAGCGCCACGAAACGCAGCGGATCGGGCCCGAGCGGCATCTCGAAGGCACCAGGCGCCACGAGCTGCCAGCCCCACAAGCCTCCCAGCCCGAGCGCGGCCAGGGGCAACGTGGCCACGCCCTGCGCCGTGGCCCAGGCACGCGGGCTGCGGCCGGGGTGGCGGCGCAGCCAGTCGGCGTTGCGGATGGGGTACCACGTCCAGCACACCACCGCCCCGACAGCCAGCGCGGCGCCCAGCGCGTAGCGCGCCCGCGCGCCTGGATCGTGGGCCACCCCGGTGGCCCCGGCCCCTTGCCCCAGCGTGGCCAGCTCGGCGTGGTTCACCAGGGCAATGCCCAGCGCGATCAGCAGCAGCGAGGGCACCAGCGCGCGCCAAGGCAGCGCGCGCGCGCCCGGACCGAGCCCGCCGCCGCGCAGGTTGGAGACGATGGCGATCACCACCGGCAGCGTGCCGATGATGGTCGTGGGCAGCGCGCCGCCGGCGCGCTGGATCGCCGCCGCGAGCAGCAGGTAGTAGAGCAGGTTGCCCACGAGCGCCAGGCGCAGCGCCTCGAGCCAGTCGGCGCGCGTCAGGCGCGCGAGCTCGCGCCAGTCGAGCATGGCCAGCGGCAGCGCGATGAGCCCGAAGGCCAGGTAGCGCGCCACCGACAGCAGCGCAGCCGGGTAGCCCGGCAGCAGCAGCGGCGTGACGAAGACCAGGCCCCACAGGAGGCCGGCGGCGAGCGCAAAGCCCACGCCGGGCAGCACGCCCGCGCTCGGCTGCGTCGGCTGCGTCGGCTGCGTCATCAACGGTCGCGGCCGAGCACGTGCGCCAGCACAGCCGCCGCCTGCGCGTCATCGTGGCCACGCCAGGCCACGACATGGTCGGGCCGGATCAGCGCCAGCGGCGCTTCGTAGAGTGTGCGCAGCGCCTCGTCGGCCTGCGCGACGACGGCCAGCTCGACGCCCAGCGCATGCGCCGCCTCGACCCAGCGCGCGCCCCGCTGATCCGGCACGGCGCCAGGGCCCAGCACGAGCAGCGTCCAGCCTGCGCCGAAGGTGTCGAAGAGCGAGCGTCCGTCGGCCAGCCAGGCGTGCGGGGGGCGCCCGCCCGGGCAGGCGCTGGGTGTGTAGGCGTTGGCGGCATCGGGCGGCGGCGTGGTGCCGTCGGCCACGATGACGGGCGAGCCGTCGTAGCGCGCACCGAAGGTCACGCCCGGGATGTTGAACTCCAGCCGCGCATGGGCCTGCAGCGGAGCGCCCGCCTGCTCGCGCGCCTGTGCACCGGCGGGCGTGTCGTCGTCGAGCTCGTCCACGGCCTCGAACAGCCCGATGGAGTCGGCAAAGCGCCGCGCGTAGCCGGTGTTACGCCGTGCCACCGCCTGGCGCTCGGCCTCGTAACTGGCCAGCAGGGTCTCCCCGCCTTGCCCGCGCAGCACCGCGTGCAGCTTCCAGGCGAGGTTCACCGCATCCTCGACCGCGGTGTTGTAGCCCAGGCCCCCGGTGGGGGTGAAGAGGTGCGCGGCGTCGCCGCCGAGAAACACCCGGCCTTGCCGGAAGCGCTCTGCCACGAGCGCGTGCCCGGCCAGCCAGGTGGCCATCGACAGGATCTCGATGTCGATGGACAGGCCGCTGGCCTGCGCGAAGAGCCGCCTGGCCTGCGCCTCGTCGGGCGGCTCGTCGGACGCGTCCTCGGGCAGCTGCACGTGGAAGGCGAACTCCGCCTGCCCGTCGATCGACAGGATGAAGGCGCGCTGGCGCGGGTGCACCTGCACGTACATCCACGCCCGGTCGCGGGGGTTGAGGCGGTAGAAGTCCGGCGCGCGCAGGTACACCGCGAGCATGCGGCCGCCCATGAAGCGGCGCCGAAAGCCCGTGGCGCCCTCCCAGCCGATGCCCAGCCGGGCCCGCGTGGGCGAGCGCGCGCCGTCGGCCGCCAGCACATAGGCCGCGTGGACGGCCAGGGGCTCGGGCGCTGCGGCCCCGGCGACGCCCGGAGCCGGCACAGGCGCCACCACCGCCTCGATGCCACCACCCGTGTCGGTGCAATGCTGCAGCTCCCAGCCGTAGCGCAGTTCGCAGCCGCCTTGCTTTTGTGCCTGCTCGCGCAGCACCGCCTCCACGAACTTCTGCGACACCCGGTGCGGCAGCTCGGCCGCGCTCCATGAGCCCGACAGCGTACGCGCCAGGCCGCGCGCAGCGCCAGCCGTGGGCAGGCGCAGCCGCGCCAGCTCGTGGCCGGCAAAGCGCGTGAGGTAGGCCACATCGGTGGGATGGTCGGCGGGCAAGCCCTGTGCGCGCACCTGCTCGGCGATGCCCAGGCGCCGGAAGTGCTCCATCGTGCGCGCCTGCGTGGCGTTGGCCTGCGGGTTGAAGGCGGTGGAGGGCTTGCGGTCCACCAGCAGGCAGCGCACCCCGCGCCGGCCGAGCTCGAGCGCAGCCATCAGCCCGCACGGGCCGCCGCCGACGATCAGCACCTCGGTGTGCACCGCGCGCACGTGCGGCTTCAGTCGTGCAGCGCGCCGATGTAGAGATCGGTGTCGGGCAGCACCTGGCGCATGGCGTCGAAGGCGCGCTGCGGGCTCGCGCAGGCGCCACAGCCCTGGGGCGACGCGATGGGAATCATCGGGGCGTGCAAGTCGGTCTCCGCTGAACACATGCTGGCGTGGCGGGCTGACATGACGATGACCGCGCAAGCCCTGTCCGGCTCAGCCGCGCAGCCCGGCCGCGCACACGGCCAGCGCCTCGGTCCAGTGGCGCGTCAGCGGCGTCTCGGGCTTGGCCAGGCGGCGTTCGTTGAGCACGGCGCGGCCGATCGCGCGCGCCTGCGCGCCCCCGCGCGCCGCGCAGGCCAGCAGCGTCTGGTCGATGAGATCGCGCTGCGCGTGGCTGCCGCCCAGGCGCTGCGCATGGCTGCGTGCACCGTAGAGCAAGGGGGCGGCGCCCTCGGCGTCTCCACGCACCATGGCCAGCACGCCGCGCATCAGGGGCAGCCCCACTTCGCGCGCCATCGCATGGTTGTGGCGTGCGGCGTTCTCGCAGGCGAGCACACGGGCTGCGCAGCAGGCGAGCCAGTGCTCCGCGCGCGTGAGATCGCCCGCCCCGAGCAGCGCCAGCAGCGCGTGCAGGTCGTTGAAGGCGTAGTAGCCCGCCTCCTGCTCTTCCATCGGCCAGGCTGCCACCAGCGCGCGGCACTGCGCGCTCACGTCCTGGCCCAGCAGGTGCAGCCGCCACAGCAGGGCCGCTGCGTCCACGCGTTGCAGCGTGATCTGCAGCTGCGCCCCGCTCAGGTGGTTGTCCACGAGCCGCCAGGCGCCGGCCACGTCCAGAACCTCCAGGCGAAACAGCGCCTTGTGCCACCACAGGTGCGTGGCAAAGCCATTGCCCTCGGCCCATACGCTCTGGTGCTGGCGCAGCCAGGCCGAGCCCTCCTCGAAGCGGCCCTGCATCTCCATCACGTGTGCCACCGCGTGCACGGCCCACGGCACGCGCGGGTTGGCCTGCAGTGCGCGCCGGCCCGTCTCCTCGGCCTGCGGGTAAAGATTGCACTCCTCCAGCCCGAAGGCGTGCAGGGCGAGCACGTAGCCATACAGCGGATCGGCCTCGTCCCAATCGGGCAGTGCCCGAGCCGGCCGGCCGCGCAGGGCGTGCGCGTCGCCGCGGTAGAAATCCCACAGGTGCGCCCACTGCAGCGCCAAGGCGTCGCGCGGGTGCTCCACCAGCAGTTCGTCCCAGGTGCGGCAGGCTGCGGCCCAGCGGCCCTCGAGCACCTGCGTCAAGGCCTCCAGGTGTGCACGCTCGCGCGGCGTGCACCCCTGTTCGCGCGCGCGCGCAGCCTGCAGACTCTCCCGGGCCTGCCCCACGAGCGAGGGCTCGGTCAGGCTCAGCAGGAAGCCGGCCTTCATCGCATGGGGCAGGGCCCAGCCCGGGTCGGCCTGCTCGGCGGCCTCCAGGTCGGCCAGCGGCGTGTCGTAGAAGGACATCATCCGCCACAGCGCCCGCTCGACCGCATCGCGCGCGGCCGTGGAGCCGGTGCCGGTGCGATGCCCGCGCGGGTCGCTGCAGTTCATGGCGCGTGCCCGGGGGCAGGCTCGGGCGGGGTCGGCCAGGGCCGAGGCGGCGGGCGCAGCCGCTCCCAGGCCCGAGCCAGGCGCAGCACGCCCAGGTCGTCGTGGCGGCGCCCGGCGATCTGCAGCCCGATGGGGCGGCCGTCGGCGCCATGGCCGCATCCGATGCTGGCTGCGGGCTGCTCGCTCATGTTGTAGGGCACGGTGTAGCCGATGTGCTCCAGCGGATGCGCCGGGTCGTTCGTCGGCCCGGCCCACTCGGCCGGGAAGCTCGCCACCGGAGAGGTGGGCGAGAGCACGAAGTCGAAGCGCTGCGTGGCCGCCACCGCCGCCTCGCGCATCGCCCCCATCTGGCTGTAACCGTGAAAGACCTGCGCCGCGCTGTAGCCTGCGGCCGGCTCGATCCAGGCCCGGATGTAGGCCAGCACCTTGTCCTGGCGCTCGCGCGGCAGCGCGCTGTAATCCAGCCACGAGCGCATGCGCCAGAAGCGGTCCAGCCCATCCATCATCTCGCGCGTCGTGAAGGGGCCGATCTCCTCGACCACCGCGCCCGCCGCCTCGAAGGCGCGGGCCGCCGCCCGCACGGCTGCCAGCGTCTCAGGCTCCACCGGCAACCCCCAGCCGGCATCGAGCTGCAGCGCCAGGCGCAGCCCGCGCACGTCGAGCTCGAGCGCGCCCCAGTCGATGCCCTGCGCGGGCAGGCTCATCGTGTCGCGCCAGTCGGGCCGGGCGAGCGCGGCCATCATCAGCGCCGCATCCGTCACGGTGCGCGTCATCGGACCGGCCACGCGTCCGGCAAAGGGCGGCTTGATCGGGATGCGCCCGAGGCTGGGCTTGAAGCCGAACACGCCGCACCAGGCTGCCGGCAACCGGATCGAGCCGCCGATGTCGGTGCCCACGTGCAGCGGGCCGTAGCCCGCAGCCGCCGCCGCACCCGCGCCGGCGCTGCTGCCGCCGGGGTTCAGCCGCAGGTCCCAGGGGTTGCGCGCGAGCCGGTGAAAGCTCGACAGCCCCGATGACAGCATCCCCCAGTCGGGCATCGTCGTCTTGGCCAGGATCACGCAGCCCGCCTCGCGCAGCCGCGCCGTGGGCGGGGCGTCCTCGGCGGCGGGCACGAGCTCGGTGGCGGCCGTGCCCAGCGGCAGCGGCACGCCACGCGAGGCGATGTTCTCCTTGATCGTGACGGGCACGCCGTCCAGCGCCGACAGCGGCTGCCCGGCACGCCAGCGCGCCTGGCTGGCGCGTGCGGCGGCGCGCGCCGCTTCGGGGTCGCAGGCGTAGAGCGCGCACAGCTGCGGCTCCCAGCGCGCGATGTGCGCGAGCACCGCCTCCAGGGCCTCCACCGGCGAGGCCTGCCCCGCGGCAAATGCGGCGGCGAGCTCGGCCGCGCTGAGCTCGTGCAGCGCCGCGCTCAACTCCAGGACACCGCCGAGAGGTCGTTGGCAAAGATCGGCGAGCTGTTCCACAGGCCCTTGAGGCCCTTGCGGAAGACCGCCACCTGCGCCGGGTTCCAGATCCAGGCGTTGACCGCGTCCTCGGCGAGCTGGCGCTGGATCTCGCGCCACAGGCGGCCCTTCTCGCGCCCGTCGGAGGTGGCCGCCAGCGTGGCCACCAGCCCGCGGAACTTCGCGCTGTCGTAGCCGAAGTAGTAGTTCGGGTCGGCGTAGGCCGTGGCGTAGTCCAGCGGCTCGACGTGGTTGATGATGGTCAGGTCGAAGTTGCCCTTGAAGGGCCCGGCCAGCCACTGCGCCCACTCGACGTTCTCGATCTTGCAGTTGATGCCGACCTTGGCCAGTTGCGCGGCGATGATCTCGCCGCCCTTGCGGGCGTACTGCGGGGGAGGCAGCGTGAGCGTGAGGTTCAGCGGCCCGCTCACGCCCGCCTCCTTGAGGAGCGCACGCGCCTTGTCAGGGTTGTGCGGGTACAGGCCCGTGAGGTCCTGGTAGCCCGTGTCGGTGGGGGCGAAGTGGCTGCCGATGGGCCGGCCGAGACCCTCCTGCGCGCCTTCGATGAAGGCCTTGCGGTCGATCGCATGCGTGATCGCGCGGCGCACCCGCACATCGTCCAGCGGCTTCTTGCGGTTGTTGATGGCCAGCAGCCCCTTGCCCGCGGTGCTGCCCACCTCCACCGTGTAGCGCTTGTCGCCCTGGAACTGCTTGAGCGCCTGCAGGGCGCCGAAGCGCGGCATGCCGTCGATGTCGCCGGCCAGCAGCGCCGCGACCTGCGCGGCCGGGTCGTTGATGAACCGAAACGTCGCGCGCCTGAGCGAGATCCGGGCGGCGTCGCGGAAGGCGTCGGACTTCACGAGCGTGACCGACGACCCCTTGGCCCAGGCATCGACCTTGAAGGGCCCGGTGCCCACCGGCCGGGTGGCCGCGCTGGCCACCGAGTTCGGGTGCAGGATCACGGCCGTGTTCTCGCCCAGGCGGAAGGGCAGCGTCGAGTCGGCCTTGTCGAGCACGAGGATGACGGTGTGCGCATCGTGCGCCACCACGCTCGAGATGTTGTCGAAGACGGCCTTCTTGGCCTTGTTCGTGCTGCCCGGGGCGCGGGCGCGGTCGAAGCTGAACTTCACCACGCTCGCATCCAGCGGCGCGCCATCCGAGAACTTCACGCCCTTCCTCAGCCGGAAGGTGTAGGTCTTGCCGTCGGGCGTGTGGCCCCAGGTCTCGGCCAGCAGCGGCGTGACTGCGCCGTCCACGTTGATCTTCGTGAGGCCCTCGAGCACGTTGTAGTGCACGATCTCGCCGATGGCCGCCGCCGGGGCGGTGGTCGGGTCCAGGCCGGGGGGCTCGAGCACCATGCCGATGACGACGCTGTCCTTGCGCGATTGCGCCAGCGCCTCGGGCAGCGCGGCAGCCAGCGGCACGCCGGCCAGCCATGCATTGAGCCCGCGGCGTGTGATGGGGGTGTCCATGGGTGTGTCCTCTCCTCAGTTCGGGGGCGGATGGTGGGCGCGCTCATTTTGCGCCAACGCCGCAGCGCTTGCGCCAGCCGTGCCGGGGGGCATGCCAGGTGGTGTGCCGGGTGGAACGTGCGCGGGGGGATGCAGCCCTGGCACGGCCGCCAGCAGGCGCTGCGTGTAGGGGTGCTGCGGGCGCTGGAAGATGCGGTCGGGGTCGCCCTGCTCGACGATGCGCCCGCCTTCGAGCACGATGACCTCGTCGCACACCAGATCCACCACGCTCAGGTCGTGACTGATGAAGAGGTAGGTCACGCCGTAGGTGTCCTGCAGGTCCTGCATCAGGTTGAGCACCTGTGCCTGCACGGAGACGTCCAGCGCGCTCACCGGCTCGTCGGCCACGATGAGCTTGGGGCGCGTGATGAGCGCGCGCGCGATCGCGATGCGCTGGCGCTGGCCGCCGGAGAACTCGTGCGGGTACTTGTCGAGGTCCGCCGCGCGCAGGCCCACGGCCTCGAGCACCTCGGCTGCGCGCGTGCGCTGCTCGGCGCGCGAGGCCCCGTGCAGCACGGCCAGCGGCTCGGCCACCGTCTGCCCCACCTTGCGCCGCGGATCGAGGGAGCCGTACGGATCCTGGAACACCATCTGCATGCGCGCGCGCACCGCGCGCAAGGCCTGTGGCGTGAGCGCGTGCAGGTCCTCGCCATCGAGCAGCACGCGGCCCTGCGTGGGAGCCTCCAGCGCCATCACGAGCCGCGCCAGCGTGCTCTTGCCCGAGCCCGATTCGCCCACGATCCCCAGGCTCCTGCCCGCGTGCAGCTCGAAGCTCACGTCGTCCAGGGCCTGCAGCTGCGGCGCAGGGCCGAGCAGCCGCTCGCGCGGCAGGCGGTAGGTCTTGCCCACATGCTCGACCTGCAGCAGCGGCCGATCGGTCGTCATGCCGGCTGCTCCGCGCCGGGGGCGGGCGCACCCGCAGGCCCGGCATCGACCTTCGCGTCGACCTTCGCGTCGACCTTCAGGCAGCTCGCGTGGTGCCCCCTGCCGACGAGCACCGAAGGCGGCAGGCCCGCCTCGCAGGCCGGCTCGGCCAGCGCGCAGCGCGGCGCAAAGGGGCAGCCGCGCGGCATGTCGGCGAGCTCGGGCACGCGCCCGGCAATGGTGGCCAGGCGCGTGCCGCGCGGCAGCCCCAGGCGCGGCCGCGCCGCAAAGAGCCCACGCGTGTAGGGATG
>CAILKA010000294.1 GCA_903834645.1 uncultured beta proteobacterium | reverse complement strand
TTGGGCGCCAGGCCCTCGGTGGGCTCGTCGATCATGATGAGATCGGGGTCGCCCATGAGCGTGCGGCACAGCGTGAGCATCTGCTGCTCACCGCCCGAGAGCACGCCGGCCTCCGTGTGCTGGCGCTCCAGCAACCTCGGGAACAGGCGGTACATGTCGTCGAAGCTCCAGCGCCTGGCCCCGGGCTGCCCTCGCTTCTCGCCGAGCATGAGGTTCTGATGGACGGTAAGCGTCGGGAAGATGTCGCGGTTCTCGGGAACGTACCCGATGCCGGCGTGTGCGATCTCGAAGGCCTTGCGCCCGAGGATCTCCTGGTCCCGCCAGCGGATCGAGCCCGTGCCCTCCACGAGGCCCATGACCGTCTTGACGGTGGTGGAGCGCCCCGATCCGTTGCGCCCGAGCAGAGCCACGATCTCCCCGGCCCCGACCTCGAAGCGCACCCCGTGCAGGACGTGGCTCTTGCCGTAGAAGGCGTGGACTTCCTCCAGTCGCAGCATGGCCTCAGGCTCCTGCATGCTCGGCCTGCTGGGCGGCCAGGACCGATCCCAGGTAGGCCTCCTGCACACGCTCGTTGGCGCGAACGGACTCGGGCTTGTCGAAGGCGATCACCTCGCCGTAGACCAGCACCGCGATCTTGTCGGCCAGGCCGAAGACCACGCTCATGTCGTGCTCCACCGTCAGCAGCGTCTTGCCCACCGTCACCTCGCGAATCAGCTCGACGAAACGCGTGGTCTCGCTGCGCGACATGCCAGCTGTAGGCTCGTCGAGCAGGATCACGCCGGCGCCGCCGGCAATCGTGATGCCGATCTCGAGCGCGCGCTGCTCGGCGTAGGTGAGGTTCATCGCCAGCACGTCGCGCCGCCGGTCGAGCCGGATCATCTCCAGCACCTCGTCAGCACGGTCGTTGGCGTCGCGCAGGTCGGCCAGGAACTTCCAGAACTTGTAACGGTAGCCCAGGCTCCACAGCACCGCGCAGCGCACGTTCTCGAAGACGCTCAGCCGCGTGAAGAGGTTGCTCACCTGGAAGCTGCGCGCCAGGCCACGCCGGTTGATCTCGTAGGGCGTCAGGCCGCACACCGACTGGCCATGCAGGAGTATCTCCCCGGAAGTAGGCGCGAAGCGGCCGCTCACGAGGTTGAAGAGCGTGCTCTTGCCCGCGCCGTTGGGGCCGATGAGGGCCACACGCTCGCCGGGCGCCACGGACAGGCTCGCCCCGCGGATGATCTCCGTCTTGCCGAAGCTCTTGCGCACGTCGCGCAGCTCGAGCGCGTAGCCGGTGGCAGAGTTGGTTGGGGCGCTCACAGGGCCTCCCGGCGCTTGATTTCGCGTTCGATCCATTCCTGGGTCTCGCCCCAATCGCGCAGGTAGCGCCTGCGGGCGAGCTCGAACAGGCCGAGCCCGGTGAGCAGCACGAAGACCGCCCCGAACCAGGTGTCCACACTGTGCGTATCGAGCGTCGCACCCAGGAACTCCACCGTCTGCCCCATCGTGTCCTTGAGTTGCGTGTGGTAGACCATCTCGACGATGGCTGCCCCACCCGCGAGCATGACAAGCGCCGTGCCACCCAGGGCCAGATATGACGCCACGAGCACGCGCAGCCTGCCGAACGCCGCCACGCGCAGGTTCATCATGATGAGGCTCGCAATGCCGCCCGGGGCGTACATCACCATGAACAGGAAGATCAGGCCCAGGTACAGCAGCCAAGCCTTCGTGAACTCCGACAACAGCACGGTGGCCAGCACCATCAGCACGCCACCGATGATGGGCCCGAAGAAGAAGACCGCACCGCCCAGGAAGGTGAACAGCAGGTACGCGCCCGAGCGCGCCGCACCGACGACCTCGGCGGTGGCGATCTCGAAATTCAGCGCATACATGCCCCCCGCAATGCCCGCAAAGAAGCCGCTGATGATGAAGGCCAGGTAGCGCACGCGCTGCGTGCTGTAGCCGATGAACTCCACCCGCTCGGGGTTGTCGCGCACCGCGTTGAGCATGCGCCCGAGCGGCGTGCGCGTGAAGGCATACATCGCCGCGGTACACAGGAAGGTGTAGATGGCCAGGAGGTAGTAGACCTGGATCGCAGGCCCGAAGCTGATGCCCAGCACCTTCGGCCCGGCTGCCCGGTTGCCCGACACGCCTCCCTCGCCGCCGAAGAACTCCGGCACCATCAGCGACATCGCGAACACGAGTTCGCCGATGCCCAGCGTGATCATGGCAAAGGGCGTGCCGGCCTTGCGGGTGGTGACGAAGCCCAGCAGCACCGCAAAGGCGGCTCCCGTCAGGCCGCCCAGGAGCGGAATGAGGCTGGTGGGCACCGGCATCGACCCATCGGCGATGCGGTTGAGCGCGTGCACCGCCATGAACGAGGCAAGCCCCGTGTAGACGGCGTGGCCGAAGCTCAGCATCCCGCCCTGGCCGAGCAGCATGTTGTAGGACAGGCAGGCCACGATGGCGATGCCCATCTGCGACAGCATGCTCAACGAGAAATTGCTCGGGAACAGTTGCGGCACTGCCAGCAGCAGCAGCGCGAAACCCGCCCAGATCAGGAAGCGGCCGACGTTCAGCGGCTTGAAGTGGTAGCTCGTCGCAGCCATGGGTTCAGCCCTCGCGCGTGCCCATCAGGCCGCGCGGACGGAAGATCAGGATCAGCACCAGCAGCAGGTAAGGCAGGATCGGTGCCACCTGTGACAGCGTGAGCTTCATCAGCGTGTTGCCCGCCAGCGCCGCACCCAGCTCCACTCCCAGGCCGCCCAGCAACGAGCCAATGGAATGGTCCATCGACACGGCGAAGGTCTGGAGCACGCCGATCAGGACGGATGCGACGAAGGCGCCCGCCAGCGAACCCATCCCGCCCACGACCACCACGACGAAGATGACCGAGCCCACGGTGGCCGCCATCGCCGGCTCGGTGACGAAGGTGCTGCCCCCGATCACCCCGGCCAGGCCCGCCAGCGCAGAGCCCGCACCGAACACGAGCATCAGGACCCGCGGCACGTTGTGCCCAAGCGCCTCCACCATCTCCGGGTGCGTGAGCGCGCTCTGGATCACCAGGCCGATGCGGGTGCGCGTCAGCATCAGCCACAAAGCCAACAGCATCGCGACGGCCACCACCATCATGAAACCCCGCGTCGCCGGGAAAGGCGAGCAGGCGATCCTGACCGCGGCATCCGTGGCCTGGCACAGGCCAGGCGGGGCCGCGCCCCAGATCATGCTCAGCCCCTCGGCCGAGGAATTGACGAGCGTGAAGGCCGGGCCGCGCAGGACTTCGGGCGGCGGGAACTCCACGGCCGTGCGACCCCAGACGAGCTGCACGATCTCGAGCACCACGTAGGACAGCCCGAAGGTGATCAGCAGCTCGGGAACATGGCCGAAAGCGTGCACGCGGCGCAGCGCGTGGCGCTCGAACAAGGCGCCCAGCACCCCGACCAGCAGCGGCGCGATGAACAAGGCTGGCCAGAAGCCAATGAGCTTGGCCAGCGTGTAGGCGAGGTAGGCACCGAGCATGTACAGGCTCGCGTGCGCGAAGTTCAGCACGCCCATCATGCTGAAGATGAGCGTGAGCCCGGAGCTCAGCATGAACAGCAACAGGCCGTAGCTCAGCCCGTTGAGCAGCGAGATGATGAAGAATTCCATGGGGTCGGTGGCGGGCTCGCCACGCCGGCCGGAAAGGTGTCACGCCCCGCCGGGCAGAGCCCGGCGGGGGAAGGCTGCAAGGCGTCCTGTCAGGGGCGCTTCATCTGGCAGCTGGTGGGCGTGCTCGACACGTAGTTCGGGAACTCGCGCACGGGCACCAGCGTCATGCCGGTCTTCTCCGGGCTGTACGGGAACTTGGCATCGGCCTTCTGCCACACGGTCATGTACAGCGGCTGCTGCAGCTGGTGGTCGGTCTTGCGCATCTCGACCTCGCCATTGAAGGTCTTCCAGCTCAGGCCTTCGAGGGCCTGGGCGACCTTCACGGGCTCGGTGGACTTGGCCTTGGCCATCGCGGCACCCAGCGCTTCGAAGATGCGGTTGACCGAATGCGTGTAGTGGTCGTCGTTGAACTTCTGGTTGAACTCCTTGGACCACTCCGCCATCTGGCCACCCATGTTGTAGTGGCTGTAGGCGATCTGGAACACGCGCCCGGCGCCGTTGGCGCCCAGTGCCGTCGGGGTGCCGGTGACCCCGGTGTAGTAGGTGTAGAACTTGCCGTTGTAGCCGCCCTCGTTGGCCGCCTTGATGAGCAAGGAGAGGTCAGAGCCCCAGTTGCCCGTGATCACGGTGTCGGCGCCCGAGGCCTTGATCTTGGCGATGTAGGGCGCAAAGTCGCGCACTTGGCCCAGGGGATGCAGGTCCTCGCCGACGATCTGAATGTCGGGCCGCTTGCGCGCCAGGCCCTCCTTGCCGAACCGCACCACCTGCTGGCCGTGCGAGTAGTTCTGGTTCAGGAAGTACACCTTCTTGACGTCAGCCTGGTCCTTGATGAAGGAGGTCATGGCCTCGATCTTCATGGAGGTGTCGGCGTCGAAGCGGAAGTGCCAGAAGCTGCACTTGCTGTTCGTCAGGTCGGGGTCCACAGCCGAGTCGTTGAGGAACAGCACTTCCTTGCCGGGGTTGCGCTCGTTGTGCTTGTTGATGGCGTCGATCAGCGCCAGCGCCACCGACGAGCCGTTGCCCTGCGCGATGTAGCGCACGCCCTGGTCGATCGCGGCCTTCAGAGCGTTCAGGCTCTCCGTGGGGCTGAGCTTGTTGTCGATGAAGCTCACCTCGAACTTCACGCCGGCAGGGTTGATGGCGCTGTACTTCTCGGCGAAGAACTGGTAGCTCTTGCTCTGGTTCACGCCCACCGGGCCCAGCAGGCCGGACAGCGGATCGATGCGCACGATCTTGACGACCTGACCGGCCAGCGGCTTGGCCGCCGCAGGGGCAGCCTTGGCTGCGGGCGCAGCCGCCTTCTGCGCAGCCTGCGCAAGCACCGCACCCGTACTGCCGGCCAGGGCGAGCGCAACCGATGCGCTCAGCAGTTGACGACGCGACTTCGTGTGTGAACGCTGCATGAGGAAGACTCCTGGAGACAGATGGAGAGTGGGTGGAGAGCCGGCACATGCCGACGCGGGCGGGAGCCTATACGAACGGGCGGCCGGGTGTGGGCAGGGACTACCACTAAACCCTGCCCCGGGTTGGGCCTCGCCCCGGGCCATCAGGCCGAGGGCAGGCGGTGGTCCTTGAACTGCTCGCGCAGCTTCATCTTCTGCATCTTGCCGGTGGCGCCCAGCGGGATGGCCTCGACGAAGGCGACGTCGTCGGGAACCTGCCACTTCGCGACCTTGCCGGCGTAGAAGGAAAGCAATTCGTCGCGCGAAACCTCCGCCCCGGGCTTCCTGACGACCACCAGCAGCGGGCGCTCGTCCCACTTCGGGTGCGGCACGCCGATGCAGGCGGCCATGGCCACGCTTGGGTGGGCCATCGCGACGTTCTCCACATCGATGGAGCTGATCCACTCGCCTCCCGACTTGATCACGTCCTTGCTGCGGTCGGTGATCTGCATGAAGCCATCGGGGTCGATCGCGGCCACGTCGCCGGTGGGGAACCAGCCGTCCACCAGCGGGTCACCACCCTCGCCCTTGAAATAGCCCCCGATCACCCACGGCCCGCGCACGAGCAGGTCGCCGCTGCTGCGACCGTCCCAGGGCAACTCCCGGCCCTGCGGGTCCACGATCTTCATCTCCACGCCATAGACCGCCCGCCCCTGCTTGACCAGCACCTCCATCTGCTGCTCCTCGGACCATTTGGTCTGGTGCAGCTTGAGGTTGCACACGGTGCCCAGCGGCGACATCTCCGTCATGCCCCAGGCGTGCAGCACCGTCACGTCGTACTGGTCCTTGAAGGCGCGGATCATGGCGGGCGGGCAGGCCGAGCCGCCGATCACGGTGCGCTTGAGGCTGGAGAAGCGCAGCCCGCCCTGCGCCATGTGGTTGAGCAGCCCGAGCCACACGGTGGGCACGCCGGCAGCCATGGTCACGCCCTCGCCCTCGATGAGGTCGTAGACGGACTTGCCGTCCAGTGCCGCACCCGGGAACACGAGCTTGGCGCCCGTCATGGCGCTGCAATAGGGCAGGCCCCAGGCGTTGACGTGGAACATCGGCACCACGGGCAGGATCGTGTCGCGCGCCGACAGGCACAGCGTGTCAGGCAGCGCGCCGGCGTAGGCGTGCAGGATGGTCGAGCGATGGCTGTACAGCGCCCCCTTCGGATTGCCGGTGGTGCCGCTCGTGTAACAGAGCGCAGCGGCGCTGCGCTCGTCGAAGCTCGGCCAGTCGTAGGTGTCGGCCTCGCCGGCTATCCACTCCTCGTAGGCACGCAGACCCGGAATGCCGGTGTCTGCGGGGAGCGCGTCAGCCTCGCACAGGGCGATCCAGTGCCGCACCGTCGTGCACTTCGACCAGATGGCCCGGATCACCGGCAGGAAGGTGAGATCGAAGCAAAGCACCTGGTCTTCGGCGTGGTTGGCGATCCACGCCACCTGATCGGGCGCCAGACGAGGGTTGATCGTGTGCAGCACGCGCCCGCTGCCCGACACACCGAAGTAGAGCTCGAAGTGCCGGTAGCCGTTCCAGGCGAGCGTGGCCACGCGATCGGAGAAGGCCAGACCGAGCCGGTCGAGCGCATGGGCCACACGCCGTGAGCGGGCCGCGGCCTGGCGGTAAGTGGTGCGGTGAAGGTCGCCCTCGACGCGCCGCGACACGATCTCGGTGTCGCCATGGTGCTGCGCAGCGAACTCGATGAGCGAGGAAATCAGTAGCGGCTGGTCCTGCATCCTTCCGAACATGGTCATCTTCTCCCGGCGAAGGCTCGCATTCTCCTCGCAATCGCGGGTGGCGCTATCCTCGCTGGCCATGAACACCCTGCGCCGCCCCCTCCCCGCCCACCCGGCCGCCCATGGCCACGACGACCCCCGCTACGAAGTGCGCAAGAGCGATGCCCAGTGGCAAGCCGAGCTCGACCCGATGCAGTACCAGGTGACGCGCCACGCTGCCACCGAGCGCGCCTTCACGGGCCGCTGGTGGGACCACTTCGAGGCGGGGAGCTATCGCTGCGTGGGCTGTGGCGAACCGCTGTTCGAAGCCGACACGAAGTTCGACGCCGGCTGCGGCTGGCCGAGCTTCAGCGCCCCGATCGAGCAGCCGCGCGTGGAGCGGCTGCTGGACGCCAGCCACGGCATGGTGCGCGTGGAAGTGCGCTGCCAGCGCTGCGGCTCGCACCTCGGCCATGTGTTCGACGATGGGCCGGGGCCTGCGGGTGAGCGCTTCTGCATCAACTCCGCGGCCATCGATTTCGAGCCTGCGCCATGAGTACCGGGTCCGGCGGGCCAGCGGCGCGGGCGCCCGGCGCCCTGCGGGCAAGCGTGCCAGAGATCGAGGCGCGTCTGCGCCAGGCGCTGGCCCCGCTGGAGATCGACGTGCAGGACGACAGCGCCCTGCACGCCGGGCATGCCGGCGCACGCGAGGGTGGCCATTACACCGTGCGCCTGCGCGCCGCTCGCTTCCGGGGGTTGGCGCGGGTGGCCCGCCACCGGCTGGTTTATGATGCCTTGGCTCCGCTCATGACCGGTGGCATCCACGCGCTTGCCATCGATGCGCGCGCCCCCGACGAGCCCTGATTGCTCCTCCCTTCCACCGGCTGCACCCGCCGGCCCTGCCCGCAAGAGTCTCCCCCCATGAAGTCTTCCCTCCCCGGAATGCGCACGATCGTGATCGCCGTGGCCGCTGCTGCCCTGGCGCTGCCCCTGGCTGCCCAGGCCCAGAACGTGACCACCGTCAACGGCAAGCCCGTGCCCAAGGCACGCGTGGACCTGCTGATGAAGCAGGTGGCCCGCGGTGGTCAGCAAGTGCCGCCTGACCTGGAAGTGCGTGCCCGCGACGAGGTGGTGCTTCGAGAGATCTTCGTGCAGGAAGCCGAGAAGCGCGGCCTGGCTGCCACGGCCGATTACCGCTCGCAGATGGAGCTCGCGCGCCAGTCGATCCTGATCCGCGACCTCTTCGAGGACTACCGCAAGAAGAACCCGGTCACGGACGCCGAGGCCAAGGCCGAGTACGACAAGGTGAAGTCCGGCAACTCCGGCACCGAACTGCGCGCCAGCCATATCCTGGTGGAGAGCGAGGCTGAGGCCAAGGCGCTGATCACGCAAATCAAGGGTGGCGCCAAGTTCGAGGAGCTGGCCAAGAAGAGCTCGAAGGACCCCGGCTCGGCCGAGCGCGGCGGCGACCTTGATTTCGCCAAGCCTGACGCGTACGTGCCCGAGTTCAGCGAAGCCCTGAAGAAGCTCAAGAAGGGCGAGATGACCGAGGCGCCCATCAAGACGCAGTTCGGCTTTCACGTGATCCGGCTGGACGACACGCGCCAGGCGCCTTTCCCGGGCTTCGACGAGGTCAAGGACCAGGTGAAGCAGCGGCTGGAACAGCAGAAGATGCAGAAGTTCCAGGAAGACCTGCGCAAGTCGGCCAAGACCGACTACAAGTTCTCCACCAACTGAGCCAGCCCGGTGGCGGGCTGCCTCAGGGCAGCAGGCGGCCGGCCTCGATGCGCAGCTGGCGATCGCAGCGTGCGGCGATGGAGCGGTCGTGCGTGACGAGCACGAGTGTCGTGCCGGCCTCCCGGTTGAGCTCGAACATGAGCGCCATCACCTTTTCGCCGGTGGCGAAGTCCAGGCTGCCGGTGGGCTCGTCGGCCAGCAGCACGGCTGGCCGCACGACGAAGGCGCGAGCAAGCGCGACACGCTGCTGCTCGCCTCCCGAGAGCACCTTCGGGTAGTGGCGCAGCCGCTCTCCGAGACCGACGCGTTCCAGCATCTCGCGGGCCTGCGTGCGTGCGTCGGCGCGGCCCAGCAGCTCCAAGGGCAACATCACGTTTTCCAGTGCCGTGAGGTTGCCCAGGAGCTGGAAGCTCTGGAAAACGAAGCCCAGGCGCTGGGCCCGCAGGGCCGCGCGGGCATCCTCATCGCGTGCGTAAAGGTCGACTCCCCCGATCAGCACGGTTCCGGTGGAGGGAGTGTCCAGGCCCGCGATGATCGACAGCAGCGTGCTCTTGCCCGAGCCGGAGGCGCCGACGATGGCTGCCGACTCCCGTGCCGCGAGGGTGAAGTCGATGTCGTGGAGAATGCGCAAGGTGCCGGTGGAGTCGACCACTTCCTTGCTGACGTGCCGGACTTCGACAATGGGGGTTTCAGCTGACATGGAGGGGGTGCGCACGAAGCGGCGCGAATTGTCTCGGCGCGGGTGGGGCCTGCACTGTAGCGCCGCGCTGCTGGCACTGGGCTGCGCAGCGTCCACGTCCGCTCACGCACAGGGGCCTTCCAGCTCCCCGGATCCCGTCATCCTCATCCTGGGCGACAGCCTCTCGGCCGAGTACGGGCTGCCGCGCGGCCGCGGGTGGGTTGCGCTGCTCGAGCAGCGCCTGCAACGCGAGCGCTTGAGCTGGCGCGTGGTCAATGCCAGCATCAGCGGCGAGACAAGCTCGGGCGGGCGCTCGCGGCTGCCCGCCCTGCTTGACCAACACCGGCCCAGGGTGCTCGTGGTGGAGCTCGGCGGCAACGACGCGCTGCGGGGCCTGCCGTTGTCGATGACGCGCGACAACCTTTCGGAGATGGTGCGGCGAGGCCAGGCCTCCGGCGCGCGTGCGCTGGTGCTGGGCATGCAGATGCCACCCAATTACGGGCGCGCCTACGCGGAGAGCTTCATGGGTCTGTACGCAGAGGTTGCGAAGGCGCACCAGGCTGCGCTCGTGCCCTTCTTCCTACGCGGAGTGGCCGACGCCGCTGATCCCACGGCTCTCTTCCAGGCCGACCGGATCCACCCGAGCGAGGCAGCGCAGCCGAAAATGCTGGACAACGTCTGGCCGGCGCTGCGCGCGCTGCTGCGCTAGCGCCTGGGCCCTGCCAGGCCAGCGCAGGCCACGCGGGACCATTCCACGTACGGAGGCCGTCCAGGCCTCAGAGGGTCTGCTGTCGCTCGCGCGGGCGGTCTCGCATGGACTCTGGCACGCGCGCGCGCCCCGGTGCAGGCGCTGGCGCAGCCGCTGCGGACTCCTGGCGCTCCTCGCGGTTCGCCCGCTCGCCCGGACGCAAACGCTCGCCGCCCTCCCCCGACCCCGCGCGGGGAGCCCGCTCCCCGGGCTCGAAGCGCCGCGGACGCTCGGCCAACTCGGCAGGGGCCGGGCGCACAGGAGACGACGCTTGCGGGGCCTCTCGCGTCGCAGGCGGCTGCACGGGGGGAGCAGCCTGAGGTGGCTGAACGGCACGAGGGGGCTGCGCCGACTGCATCGGCTCGATCGGATAGGCCGATCTCGGCGGCCGCACGGGGTGCGGGCGTTCCTCGGGCCCCGGCGCGCGCCCATGGGGATCGGGCCAGCGCCTGCGGGGATCCGGTGCGTCCTGGCGCGGCGGGGGCGGATGCGCATGTCGGGGAGGCAGCGGAGCCCAGTGGCGTCCATGCAGTGTCACGCCCACCGACACCCCCGGCCCGGAAGGGCCGAACCAGGCCACGAGCGCAGGCGAGAAAACAGGCCGCGCGAGGTAGGGGCCGGGGACCCAGCACCAGCGCCCGCCCCACCGCGCCCAGCGCCCGTAATGGAAGGGCGCAAAGCCCCAGGGCGCGGCGTCGACCCAGGTCCAGCCCCAGCGTGCGTGCCAGACCCAGCGACCGTGGCGAAACGGCTCCCAGCCGGCCGCGACGACGAGTGGCGTCCAGACCACGCCGTACTCGGGATGGCGCTCCCAACGGCCATGCCGGTCGAGGTCCTCCGCGCCCGTCATCTCCGGGGACACGTAACCCGCACGGGCGGCCGCCAGCTCATCGTCGCGCCATTCGTCTCGCGCGACCCAGTCCGAGAAGGCATCGCGTTCGGGAACGGACCAGGTCACCGCAGTGCCCGGGCCAGACCCGGGTCGCATGAACTCCGCGCGCCGGCCCGGCCCGACCCTCACGAGTTGGTCGCCGCTGTCCACGCGCAGGCTGCCGCGCCAGGCGCTTGCCCAGACCACGTCATCGCCGACATCGAGGCGGTAGTGCCCCGGGCCTTCTGCGCGCACGCGCACGCTGGCAGCGCGCAATTCGGTTTCTCGGGCGATCTCGTGACGCCGCACACGCCAGGCCAGGCTGCCCATGGCCAGCCGCCACACCAGCCGGTCTTCCCCGATGTCGACGAATTCAAGCTCGGTGCGCGGGCCCAGGCGCAGCTCCGTGGAGCCGATGCGAACCTCGGCCCGGCCGTCCGGGCCGGTGGACAGCCGGTCGCCTCCGGTCAGTGCCCGGTTGCGCAGCCCCTCCTCCCAACGCCCTTGGGCGACATCGAAGAGCCAGACCGTACCCTGGAAGTCGACCAGGCGGCCGGCGCGGCCAGGCATCGCCGGAGCTGTCGCGTGCATGGCGATGCCTGAGGGCGGCCCAGGCGGCTCACTGTCAGGCAGCGCGGCGGGCTCGATCGCTGCGCCCGGGCCTGGCACCACGGGCCACGCAGTAGGCGCAGCCCAGGCACCAGGCGCGGCAAGTGCGAGCAGGGCCAGCGCCGATGCAAGGCTCACTCCCGATCGGACTCCCGGCCGTGCCGGGCGAGTCGGGCGAGTCGGGCGAGTCGGGCGAGTCGGGCAAGGGGGCGAAACGTGGCGCATGCGAGCCTCCGCAGCCCAGCGGGCCGCATTCGGGACGGTCAGTACACGGCCGTCGCTCCCTTCCTTCAACGCGCGACCGCCCCGGCGCGCCGACAGGCCCTGGATTCAGGCGGATGCGGATCCGCCCGCGCCGTTCAGGCGGACGGCTGAGGCCACTGCGCGAGCAGTTCGCGCAGCTGCGCTTCGTCGAGCACGCTGACGCCGATCTCACGCGCCTTGTCGAGCTTCGAGCCCGCCTCGGCGCCCGCCACCACGGCCCAGGTTTTCTTCGACACCGAGCCCGCCACCTTGCCCCCGGCAGACTCGATCCAGGCTCGCGCCTCATCGCGCGTGAGCGACGGGAGGGTTCCGGTGAGCACCAGCGTACGGCCAGCCAGCGGCCCGGGCGCAGCGGCAGCCACGCCCGCGTGCTCGTCCCACTGAATGCCCGCCGCGCGCAGCTGCTCGACCACTTCCACATGGTGCGGCTGGTCGAAGAACACCCGGATGCTGCGTGCCACGATCGGGCCGACGTCGGGCACTTCCAGCAGCTCGGGCTCGCTGGCAGCCATGAGCCGGTCGATCGAACCGAAGTGGCGCGCCAGATCACGAGCAGTGGCCTCGCCCACGTGACGGACTCCGAGGGCATAGACGAAGCGAGCCAGCGTCGTGCGCTTGCTGTCGGCCAGCGAGCGCTCCAGGTTGGACGCGCTCTTGTCGGCCATGCGCTCGAGCGCGGCAAGCTTGGCCACGCCCAGCGTGTAGAGCTCGGGCAGCGTGCGCACGAGGCCGGCATCGACCAGCTGGTCGACGAGCTTGTCGCCCAGGCCCTCGATATCCATCGCGCGCCGGCTCGCGAAGTGCAGCAACGCCTGCTTGCGTTGCGCGGCGCAGGTCAGGCCACCCGTGCAGCGGTGCTCGAGGCTGCCCTTCTCGCGTCCCACCGGCGCCCGGCACACGGGACATTCGCGCGGCATGCGGAAATTGGGCACATAGCGGTCGCGCTCGCCAGGCATGCGCCCGACGACCTCGGGAATCACGTCGCCAGCACGCCGCACGACAACGGGATCGCCCACGCGCACGCCCTTTCGGCGCAGCTCGAACAGGTTGTGCAACGTGGCGTTGCTGACGGTGGTGCCGCCGACGAAGACAGGCTCGAGCTTGGCCACCGGCGTGAGCTTGCCGGTACGGCCCACCTGCACCTCGATGCCATTCAACCGCGTGGCCTGCTCCTGCGCCGGATACTTGTGGGCCACCGCCCAGCGCGGCTCGCGCGTCAGAAAGCCGAGCTGGCGCTGCAGGTCGAGGCTGTTGACCTTGTAAACGACACCGTCGATGTCAAAGGGCAGCGCATCGCGCCGCTCGCCCATGCGGCGATGAAATTCGGCCAGGCCGGCACCGCCGAGCACGACCGCGCGGTCCTCGCACACGGGCAGGCCCAGGGCAGCCAGGGTGTCCAGCGTCTGAGCGTGGGTGGCGGCGAGCTCCGGCCCCTGCACCTGCCCGAGCCCGTAGGCGTAGAAGCTCAAGGGGCGTGTGGCAGCGACCGCGGGATCGAGCTGGCGGACCGCGCCGGCAGCGGCGTTGCGTGGGTTGACGAAGGTCTTGCCACCCGCCTCGCGCTGGCGCGCATTGAGCCGCTCGAAGTCGTCACGGCGCATGTAGACCTCGCCGCGCACCTCCAGCAGCGCCGGCCACGAGGCGGGCTCACCCTGCAGTCGCAAGGGAATCTGGCCGATGGTGCGGATGCTGGCCGTCACGTCCTCGCCCGTCTCGCCGTCGCCGCGCGTGGCGGCCTGCGCGAGCACGCCGGCCTCGTAGCGCAGGCTGATGGCCAGCCCGTCGAACTTGAGTTCGGCTGCGTACTCCACGGGCAGACCCTGCTCCGGCAGGCCCAGCTCCCGTCGAACCCGGGCATCGAAGGCGAGCGCACCTGCCTCGGTGGTGTCGGTCTCGGTGCGGATGCTCAGCATCGGCACCGCGTGGCGCACCGGCGCGAAGCCATCGAGCACACGTCCGCCCACGCGTTGAGTAGGCGAATCGGGCGTGACCAGATCGGGGTGCTCGCGCTCGAGCGCCTGGAGTGCCTGGAAGGCCCGGTCGTAGTCGGCGTCGGGCACCTCGGGCCGGTCGAGCACGTAGTAGAGGTGCGCGTGGTGGTGCAGCCAGGCGCGCAGCTGCTCCGCGCGCGCGGCGGGGTTCTGGTCGGCGCGCGGGGGCTCGCTCATCCGCTGAACAGGCGCCTGGCGGCAGCACTGCCGGCTGCCAGGTCGCGCGATTCGAGCGCGCGGTACAGCTGCTCGAGCTGACGCCCGATGGCGTCGAAATCGCCCAAGGTAACGGGCCGGCCCGCGTCGTCCACCGGGAAAGCCTCCAGCTCGGAAGCGAGCTCCGTGGCCACTTGGTACCACAACGGATACGGCTCGCTCGCACGCGCGGTCTGGGGCACGTCCAGGCTCAGCACCACCTCACGCAGCGCAGCAGCCTGCGGGTCGTCGGCCAGCGCCGCCTGCGGGTCGAAGCCGAGCACCAACCCGGGCGGCGCCCCCTCCTCGGCAGCCGGCACGACGAGCCGGCCCGGCAGCACGCCTGGGACGAAGCCATGGCGGGCC
>CAILKA010000293.1 GCA_903834645.1 uncultured beta proteobacterium | reverse complement strand
TGGCAACGGCCGCTCACGCGAGCTGGTGATTCCGTTTGGTACAACGGGCTATGTCGTCCTCTTCGAGGTCGTGGGCGACGAAGTCGTGGTGGGCGCCGTGCGTCACCAGCGCGAAGACGACTATCGCCACTGAGGCACTGGCTGACCGGCGTGCTGTGCCCCCGGCGCTGGCATGGTCCGCCAGTGGTCGGCCTGCACCGGGAAGCCGCCTGTGGAGCGGGGTGATACCTGCTTGATACGGACCTGCTTCCTTCAAGAGGGTCCAACTCCCCTTGAACTACGGCGGCGGGAGCCGAAGTTATCGTAGTACCCGCCGGCAACCGAGCACCTCCCCATCAGGGTGTCACCAGGCTGGGCTGGCGGCGATCATTATCACTAGGTGATAATGCATCATGACTCGACGCGACCCATCGCTCGATGCACTGCTCGACCTGAACGGCCAGGTTCTGGTGATCGACGAGGCAGGCTATTGGGTCAAGTTCGTGGTGCATCAGGTGCCGGCGAGTGAAGACAAGCCACACGGTCTCGACTACTCGCTGACGATGCACTCGGGATGCGGGAAAAGGGAGTCTGGAGATGAAGGCGCTGAAGGTTGGAATCGCCTCCTACGAGGACATGAAGGCGCGCACGATGGCCATTGCCAAGGGTGAACTGCGCCCCAAGCCCACCGATCCCAAGGTGTGGTTCACCTCGCCGGAGAGCTTTGCCCGGCTGCTGTCGAATCGCAACAGGGCGTTGCTGGCGCAGATCTCGGATACGCATCCCGAGTCACTGCACGAACTGGCAGCCGCCACGGGCCGTACGCCGGGCAACCTGTCGCGCACGCTCAAGACCATGGAGCGCTACGGCCTGGTGCGCCTGCACAGGGGAGAGCGGGGAAGGGTGCGTCCCGAGGTGCAGTACCGGGAGATCCAGCTCGAGATGCGCTTGTCGTAGGTTTTGCGACCGGGCGAACCCAGCGCTGGCTGGCTGCGCCCGCCCGGTACAGGGGAGCGCCTGCGGCTGATACGGATTTGATACGCCACCGCCCCTGTCAAGAGGATCCATTTCCCCCTGAACTACGGCGGCGTGGAGAATATCCCCGAGTGAATCATTGCAGGGTGAGCCGGGTTCGGCAGCGGCCTTCCGCCAACCGCGATGAAGAGTCAAGGATCCCCAAGCAGGTAGGGCCAGCCCCACGCTGGGGATGAGGCCAAGGCCTGGCGTCCGTCACTCGCTTGCGCCCAGCCCGTAGCGCTTGCTCTTCTCCCAAAGGGTCTTGCGCGAGATGCCCAGCGCCTGGGCGGCCGCGCCTACCCGGCCGCCGAAACGTGCCAGCACCGAGGCCAGGTAGGCCTTCTCGGCGTCGGCCACGAAGTCGTGCAAGGTCGGCAGTTCGGCAGTCGGCGGATCAGCCTGCCGCTCCTCGAACAGGTCGGCCACCTCCAGGGTGCTGCGCTCGCTCAGGATGCAGGCGCGCTCGAGCCGGTTGTGCAGTTCGCGCACGTTGCCGGGCCAGTCGTGGGCGAGCAGGGCTGCGCAGGCTGCAGTGCTCAGGCGCCTGGGCGCTTCGCCCCGGTCTTTGGCCTGCGTGAGCAAAGCGCCCTGTGCCAGCCACAGGATGTCGTCTGGTCGCTCGCGTAGCGGTGGCACCCGCAGGTGCACGACGTGGATGCGGTAGTACAGGTCTTCCCGGAACAGTCCCTGGCCCACGAGCTGCCGCAGGTCGCGGTGGGTGGCGCACACCACGCGCAGGTTCACCGAGATCGCGCTTTCGGCGCCAACGCGCTGGAACTGCCTTTCCTGCAGCACGCGCAACAGCCGAACCTGCATGGCGGGGGTCAGCTCCGCGATCTCGTCGAGGAAGAGCGTACCGCCATGCGCGAGCTCGAAGTGGCCGCGTCGCAGACGGTCGGCGCCCGTGAACGCGCCACGCTCGTGACCGAACAGGGCAGACTCGATCAGCGCCTCGGGGATGGCGCCGCAGTTCACGGCCACGAAGGGCGCATCTCCTCCCGGATGGGCCAGTGCATGGACATGCCGCGCCAGCACCTCCTTGCCCGACCCGCTCTCGCCCGTCACGAGCAGGGTGCGGGCACGCTCGGCCACACGCCGTGACTGGTTCGCAAGCAGTCTCATCGAAGCCGAGACGCCAAGCAGGTCATCTGTGCCCAGAGCGGTGGTCTGCGAGGGAACTTGCTCCGGGGCTCCGATCGCACCCTTGACCTTGCTGACCAGCTCGGCGATGTCGAAAGGCTTCGTGACGTAGTCGCGCGCGCCCGCCTGAAGCATCGCGACTGCGCGGTCCACCGAGGCGAAGGCGGTGATGAAGAGCCAGGGAGGCGGCACGGCGCCTGCCCGCACCAGCGTCTCGAAGAGGTGTTCGCCCGAGCCATCGGTGAGGCGCACGTCGCTCACCACGGCGTCGAAGGGCGTGTCCTGCAGCCGCAGCGCGGCCTGCGCCACAGTGCGCACCCAGTGCACCGCGAAGCCCTCCAGCTCGAAGCGGTCCACCAGCGACTCGCCCATGATGGGATCGTCCTCGACCAGGAGAAGGCGACTCACGGCCTCATCCTTCAGCCCGGGTGTCGGGTACGGGCAAGGTCACCGAGACCCGCGTCCAGTGTTCGTCGCTCGCCACGTCGATGCTGCCCCCCAACCGCTGCACGATCTGCCAGCATACCCACAGGCCCAGACCGTGGCGGTGGGTGAGGTTGCCATTGCTGGCTGCCGCCTGCGTCTCGAAGGAGGGGGCGACGAAGGGTTCGAAGATCCTCGAAAGCTGCTGCGGCTCCAGCGCCGGGCCCGTGTTGCCCACGACGATGGCAAGCAGCCCGGGCGAGCGGGCCACGGTGAACTCCACCGCGGCCGCTTGCGCGGCGGCGTCGGTGGTGCGCGCGGCTGCCGACGCGTTGAGCAGCAGGTTGAGTGCCAACTGGCGTACCTCGTGCCCGGGCAGGGCGATTTCCGCGACCGCCACGGCTTCCACCTGCCAGAGCAATTGCAGGCTTCGGGCCGCGACCTCCGGTTGGATGAGCAGGAGCAGGTCATCCCAATCCTGCCCACTCAGGCGCGGAGAGTCGAGACGCGCCTCGACCAGCAACGCACCGACGGTGGCGCGTATCTGCTGCAGTCCGCGCTCCAGGAGCCCGAGGGTCTTGCGCGAAACGGCATCAGGCTGGCCGTGGCGCAGCGCGGTGTCGATGGCGTTGAGCATGCCACCCAGGGGGTTGTTGATCTCGTGGGCGATCGCGGCCGACACCCGACCCACCGCGGCCAGGCGGTCGGAAGCCATCACCTCCTGCTCCAGGGCCGACTTGCGCGCCAGGCCATCGAGCATGTGCCTGGCCTGGGTGGAGAGGCGTCCGATCTCGTCTCCACCTTCCGGCGGGAGCAGCTTGCGTACCTCCTCGGGTGGCGCACGGCTCACCTGCGCGAGTGCGCGGGCCATCTGCACCAGGGGTTCGGCTAGGCGCTTTCCCGCGTACCAGCCCAGCGGCACCAGCAGCAGCAGCCCGGGCAGGCTGAAAAGCGCCACCTCGAGCACCGCCGAGCGCAGGCGCTGCGCGTACACGGCACCGTCGTAGTCCAGCACCACGGTGCCCAGCCGCGTGCCGTCCTCGGCCAGCACCGGGCCCGCGGCGGCCAGCTCCGGTCCGGCCGCCCCGCGGCCCAGGGTGAAGTGAAACCTCGCATCCGAAGTGGCCTGCCGCGCGATCCCGGCCAGAGGCTCAGTCAGTACGTCGGCGGGCATCAGAACCGGAAACCGGCGCGGATCGCTCGACACGAACACCTTGCGCCCGGCATCGAGCACCACCACGCCCATCAGCGCGCTGTCTGCGCCGCGCTCCGCCACGGGTGCGCGAACCACTTCGAAGGCCTGCCACAGGTCGTCGCGCAGAATCGGGTCGCGCAGCGACCGGGCCAGCAGCGTCGTCAGGCTCTTGGCGCTGGCTTCCAGGTCGCGCCGGGCGTCGGAGAGGGCACGTGTGACCAGCAGGGTCGTGACGACAATCTCGGTGACCACGATCACGGCCGTGATGGCCAGCGGCACCCGGAGCCGCCAGCTGAGATCGCTCCATTTCATGAGCCTGAGCGCTCGGTCTGTCGCAGCAACGTCCGGATGCTGTCGAACTGACCGGCACGCGGCTCTTCGAAACCCTCGATGTTCAACCGCTCGAGCACGGCACGGCCTTCGGCCCAGAGGGGCATGGCGCGCAGGGCCTCGCCGAGCTGCCGCTGGTCAGCGGCCGACCAGTTGCGGCGTGCCACTACAGGCGGGAAGCCGTGCGGTGCCGAGCGCCAGGCCACGCGCAGGCCCGCGACCGCCGCAGGCTGTTGCATGGCCATCGTGTCCCACACATAGCCATCGACGGCTCCACTGTCGGCAAGACCCGTGCGGACGGCGTCCACCACCTTGCGGTGGCTGAAGGTGAAGAAAGTGCGGCGAAAGAAAGTTGCCGGATCGGCGCCACCCGCGGCGATCTCTGCGCGCGGTACGAGAAAGCCGCTGTTGGAGAGCGGGTCGCTGTAGGCGAACACCCGGCCTCGCAGGTCGGTCACGCGCTGGGTTGTGTGGTCGCTGGATGGCACGATGAGATGGGATCGGTACAGCGCAGCGCCCTGGTAGCGCGGCACGGCCACCGGCGCCAACCTCGATTCCTGCAGCACCAGCGGGTGGCCGCACAGCCACGCAGCCTCGACGCCGTCGCCCAGCAGCAGGTCGACGATTTCGCGGTAGCTGCCGCGCTGCACGAGGCGTACGGGCCGCTCGAGACGAGCCTCCAGATAGCCCTGCCAGCGGTCGAGCAGGCTGACCTGCTCGTTCAGGAAGACCGGCGTGGTGCCGAACCTCAACGGCGTGGCGGCCCGAGCGGGCGGCAGCATGAGCGCAGCCCCCATCCACCGGGCTGCCGTGAGCAGGCAAGCGCGCCTGTTACCCGCACGTAACGTCCGTGAACTGCCTGAAGAGCGCTTCATTACGATTTCTTCCCACTCCGCCAGAGGATCGCCGTGACAGGCGGCTGGCGCGCATCTTGCGGTAGAGCACGGTCCGGGCCAGAAGCACTTACCCGAGTCCGGCTCACAAGCAGGAGACACCGCATGGCATCGAAGCAGCAGCAGGAGCAGGAACGCGCTCTCGTGAAAGAAGCACTCCACATCGGACCCCAATCGGACCGTCGCCGCTTCTTCGTGTCGGCCGCGGCCTTCGGCGCTGCCGCCGCCGCTCCCGGCGTGGTGCAAGCGCAGGCTGCGCCCGCGGCACCGGCACGCAAGGTTCTTATCAAGGACGACTCGCGGCTGCTCAATATCGGCGCCACCGTACGCAGCGGCAACTACTGGGACTTCAGCACCTTCATCACTCCGGTAGAAGAGTTCTACGTCCGCAACCATTACCCCACACCGATCGCTGAGGCCAAGCCCATTCTTGACCCCAAGCAGTGGCGCATGAAAATCCACGGCAACGGGCTGGAGCGCAGCCTGGAGATCAGCTACGACGATCTGCTGAAGATGCCATCGCGCACCATCATCGCCACGATGGAGTGCCACGGCAACGGACGCAGCCTGTTTTGGGAGCAGCAAAACCAGATGCAGGTGGCCGGCGGCAACTGGGTGCTGGGCGCAGTGGGCCAGGCAGAGTGGCAGTACGTGCCGCTGTCGCACATCTTCGGCCTGCTGGGGCTCAAGAAGGACGCAAAGTCCGCCCTCTTCTGGTCGGGCGTGGACGGCAGCGACATGGGGCGACCAATGCCGGTGGCCGATATCGTCTCGCGGGCCGACGACATCGGCATCTGCTACAAAATGAATGGCAATGCACTGACCCCTGACCACGGTGCGCCCGTGCGGCTGGTGGTGCCGGGCTGGGGCGGGACGGCATCGATCAAGTGGCTCACCGAGATGCGGGTGGACACGCACCAGCACTGGTGCCGGCTCAACACCCGGGGCGAGGTCTACATTGGTCCGGACTACTCGGCGCCTGCGGTCAGCGCCACCGATGAGTTCATCGGCGGGATCACGGCAGCCGACGTCAAGGGCCCGATGGTCACATGGATGCCCATCAAGACCCTCATCACCGTGCCACTGGTGCTAGAAAAGAGCCCGTCAATCCCGGCCAACTACCCGCTCAAGCGCGGTGAGTTGCCGCGCATGA
>CAILKA010000292.1 GCA_903834645.1 uncultured beta proteobacterium | reverse complement strand
GGCGTCGTGCACTCGAGCAACCTGTGCACCGAGATCACGCTCAACACGAGCGACACCGAGATCGCGGTGTGCAACCTCGGCTCGGTGAACCTGGCGCAGCACCTCACGGACGGCCCGGACGGCACGAAGGTGATCGACCAGGACAAGCTGAAGAAGACGGTGTCGACGGCCATGCGCATGCTCGACAACGTTATCGACATCAACTACTACGCCGTGAAGAAGGCGCGCGACTCGAACCTGCGCCACCGGCCGGTGGGCCTGGGCATCATGGGCTTCCAGGACTGCCTGTACCAGCTGCGCATCCCGTATGCCAGCCAGGCTGCCGTGGAGTTTGCCGACCGCTCCATGGAGGCGGTGTGCTACCACGCCTACTGGGCGAGCACCGACCTGGCGCAGGAGCGCGGTCGCTATTCGAGCTTCCGTGGCTCGCTGTGGGATCGTGGCATCCTGCCGCTGGATTCGCTGGAGCTGCTCACCCAGGAGCGGGGCGGCTACGTGGAAGTCGATCGCTCCAGCACGATGGACTGGAGTGGCTTGCGCCAGCGCATCGCCGAGCACGGCATGCGCAACTCCAACTGCGTGGCGATTGCGCCCACGGCGACGATCTCCAACATCATCGGCGTGGACGCTTCCATCGAGCCCTGCTTCGGCAACATCTCGGTGAAGTCCAACCTCTCGGGCGAGTTCACGATCGTCAACGAATACCTGGTGCGCGACCTCAAGAAGCTCGGCCTGTGGGACAGCGTGATGGTCTCCGACCTCAAGCACTTCGACGGCTCGCTGCGTCGCATCGACCGCGTGCCCGAGGAGCTCAAGCAGCTGTACGCGACGGCCTTCGAAGTCGAGCCGGTCTGGCTCGTGGAGGCCGCCGCGCGCCGGCAGAAGTGGATCGACCAGGCGCAGTCGCTCAACATCTACATGGCAGGCGCTTCGGGTCGCAAGCTCGACGAGACCTACAAGCTCGCGTGGACACGCGGCCTGAAGACGACCTACTACCTGCGCACCGTCAGCGCCACCCAGGTGGAGAAGTCCACCGTCGATGCGGGCTCGCTCAATGCCGTGCCCACGGGTGGCGGGATCGGGGGCGGCGCCATGTCGGCACTCGACAAGGCGGCGGCGCAGGCCCATGCGCAGATGTCCGAGACGCCGGCCACCGACATCAAGTTCTGCGGCGTGGATGACCCGACCTGCGAGGCCTGCCAGTGAGGCGGCGGGCCAGCGTGCCCCACACGATGCAGGCCCGCAACAGTCGCGGCGTCTGAGATCAGTCCATCAGCGCGCGAGCTTGTGAGTTCAGGCCGCGCGCTTTCATAATTCGACGTTACAGGACATATCCGCATGCTGGTCTGGGAAGACGACTCCCGTATCCCTTCTTCGAAGCCTCATTTGCACGGGTCGACGGCGCCAGCTGTCGACCTGAAGGTCTTCTCTGCCGCATCGTCCATGCGGCAGCCCGAGCCGGCGGCGCCGGTTGTGCGCGCGGCAGCACCGGCGCGTCCGGTCGTGCAGCACGATGCGGATGCCGGCCGGCGCGTGAATGTGGCCGACAAGCGCATCATCAACGGCCAGACCGACGTCAACCAGCTCGTCCCCTTCAAGTACAAGTGGGCCTGGGAGAAGTACCTCGCCACCTGCGCGAACCACTGGATGCCGCAGGAGGTCAACCTGTCGCGCGACATCGCGACCTGGAAGGATCCCAACGGCCTGACCGAAGACGAGCGGCGCATCGTCAAGCGCAACCTCGGCT
>CAILKA010000291.1 GCA_903834645.1 uncultured beta proteobacterium | reverse complement strand
TCAGCTCCGCCGTTGCGGGATGTTCTACGGTAGAACGGCCTGATTTGTACGGTTGCCGCCGTCGTTCTGACCAGGTGCCCTAGAAGGGTTCGCCGATGTGGACCAGCCCATTTGGCTGGCCTAGGTGCCAACCGCATTGAAAATCCCCTGAGGGTAGGCCCCCACGCATTTGGCCCGGATACGCCCGAGTAACCAGACTGCGAACAGCCAGCGTCAGCCCGTTTTCCCAGGACAGGATGGCGTTGGGCTGCGTGAGCCAATTCCTCGTCTCTGCCGGGTGCCTCCGGGTGCAATTGACTCACGCTCGCCCAAGAGCCTCTCGTATCACTCCGTGGCGCAGCGCCCACCTGATCAGTGCAAGAGTCGCTGTAGTAGCGAGACCACTCAGCCCGAACTTGGCTTGCAGCGTGCCTCCCGGCGATAGCCGCAAAAGTGAAGACACGAAGTCGCGCGCACCCCCGAGACGTTCTGCTGTGCGCTGCCCGCCATGCCTCAACGATCCGGGACGCAGCGTCCAGAGCACCCCAAGGTCCGGTCGCCATTGACCACTAGCACGGTGCCACGGTGCCAACCGCCTTGAAAAAGCCGTGAGGGCCTTCCCCCACCCGTTCACCCGTCGATGGCGCTCAACAAGTCGATTTCTTGGGGGAGCTCAGCGAGCCTTGCCTGTAGTGCATGGCGTTTCGTAGCGTGAGCAGACTCCTGACCTTTGCCGCCGGCCGGCGGAAGGTATTGCCTCACGCCTTGAGTCTCGGCGATCCAAACGCCGCCTGCACCGCCTTGTGCCGTCGCCCCTTCTCCGCTCGCACATAGATCGATGTCGTAGCCAGGCTCTCGTGTCCGAGGTTGGCCTGGAGCACGTCCTGCGGCACGCCGCGCGCCGCCGAGTGCGAGCCGTAGGTGTGGCGCAGCCAGTGCGTCGATGCCTCCCGAATCCTCTCCGCCGCGCGCCGATCCACCGCCGCGATATCCGCTGCACAGCGCTCACACGCGCCCACGAGCACCTCGTACAGCCGGGCTGCCGACAAAGGCGCATTCAGGCTCAGCTTGGCAATGATCGGCGTGTCCGGCGGGTTCGCCAGAAGCTCCGAATCCAGCCCCCTGTCCGCAAAGTGCTCCTGCAGAGCTTCCACCGCAGGATCCGGCAACGGCACCTCTCGCCACTTGTTGCGCTTGCCCAGCACCATGATCGACCAGGCCCATTCGCCGTCGTCGAGTTGCTCGTGCCGCAGCCACTCGACCTTGCTGGAGACCAGCTCCGACAAGCGCATCCCGCTCATGTAGGCGTAGCTGAGGATGAAGCGCAATCGCCGCAGTGCAGGGGAGGGCGGCTGTTCGGCCAGCCACCCTTGGACCAGATCCCACTGCTTCTGCGACAACGCCCGCAGCCGCGGCATGGAAGGGGCGTCCGGCCGCTTCGGCACGTCGTCCCAAGGATTCGAGTCCAGGTAGTGCCGCCGCACCAGCCACTCGCACAGCGAGCGCACGATGGTCATGGCGGCAGCCTGAGAGGCGGGCGCCAGAGCCCCTTCAAATGGTCGCCAGGACTCCGACCAGCGCTGCGCGTTGCGCGGCCCGGTCCATTCCGGCCCGGGCGCAGCAAGGAAATCCCGGTAGGCCACGCAGTCGTCCCCGTCCAGGGAAGACAGCGCCTTGCGCCTCTCCATCACCGACCAGAGCAAGAAGCGCTCTGCCTCCTTGCGGTACGCGCGCCAAGTGTGGGTGCCCTGAACGCGCAGCCGCAACCAGGCCTGGACCGCCTCGTAGTCGTTGCCGGCTGCGACTTTGCAGCGCTCCGTCGGCGCACGGTTGATCCCTTTGGAGCCGTCGCGCTCTGACGGCGGCGCAAACCGTTCCAGCGGCACGATGCCGATGCGGCGCACAGGGGTGAGCG
>CAILKA010000290.1 GCA_903834645.1 uncultured beta proteobacterium | reverse complement strand
TTCGTGCCGTGCGATGGTAGCTTGGCTACGATCGGGGTTGAGGCCGGTCGCCGCCGGAGCGCAAGCCCCGCCTGCCGGGCGCGCGGCGGCGTCCGAGGCGGCAGGCCCGAAGCAGGAGCAGCATCGATGAACCGCGAGATGTCAGAAGTCCTGGTGCGCACGAGCGCTGGCACGCCCATGGGCGCGCTGATGCGGCGCTACTGGGTGCCCGTGCTGCAGGCCTGCGAGATCGCCGAGCCCGACGGCCCGCAGGTGCGGGTGCAGATCATGGGCGAGAAGCTGCTGGCCTTTCGTGACAGCGAAGGCCGCCCGGGCCTGATCTCGGAGTTCTGCTCGCACCGGGGCGTGTCGCTCTTCTTCGGCCGCAACGAGGAAGGCGGCATCCGCTGCGCGTACCACGGGCTGAAGTTCAACCGGCTGGGCGAATGCGTGGAGGTGCCCTCCGCGCCGCATGCCTGCAAGCACATGGGCATCACGGGTTACCCGTGCATCGAGCGCGCGGGCATCATTTGGGCCTACATGGGGCCAGCGGGCCAGGAGCCCGCCCCTCCCGACGTGGAGTGGTGCACCCTGCCCGCGAGCCACGTCTACGTCTCCAAGCGGCTGCAGCAGTGCAACTACCTGCAGGCGATGGAAGGCGGCATCGACACCGCGCACGTCTCCTACGTGCACCGCTTCGAGGTCGACAACGACCCGATGCACCGTGGCACGAAGGCGCTCGAGTACATCAAGGCCGACGGCAACGTGATCTTCGAGATCGAGAAGACCGACTTCGGCCTGACGCTCTACGGCCGGCGCAACGCCGACGCGCTGCACCACTACTGGCGCATCACGCAGTGGCTCTTCCCCTGGTACACGCTGATCCCGCCCTTCGGGGAGCATGCGCTGGGCGGCCATGTGTGGGTGCCCATCGATGACCACAACTGCTGGGCCTGGAGCATCAATTTCCGCCCGGAGCGCCCGCTCACCGAGCAGGAGCGCGCCGACATGGCGGCAGGCCTGGGCATCCACTGCGAGTACGAGCCGGGCAGCTGGCGGCCCAAGGCGAACAAGGACAACGACTACCTGATCGACCGCGTCGCGCAGAAGGACAAGCGTGCCTACTCGGGCGTGTTTGGCTTCTCCGCACAGGACGCCTCGCTGCAGGAGAGCATGGGACCGATCCAGGATCACGAGAACGAGAAGCTGCTGCCCACCGACCGCGCGATCTCGATGGCCCGGCGCATGCTGCACGACAGCGCCCTGGCGCTGGCCAGCGGCGAGCAGCCGCCGCCCGCGCTCGATGCGGCCTGCCAGCGCGTGCGCGCCGCGGGCGTGCTGCTGCCCAAGACCGACAAGCCGCAAGAGTGGGCGCGCGAACACCTCTTCGATGGCCGCGACCAGCCCGTGTTCTCGATCTGAGCCCCGGGCGGATCCGCAACCCCTGCCCCTGCACCCTCCCGCATCCCCACAGGAGAACCTGATGCCCCTCACCCGTCATCTCGCCCCCACCCGCCGCGCCCTGCTGGCCGCCAGTGCCGCGCTGGTGGTCGGCGCGCCCCACACGGCCAGCGCCCAGGAGTGGGCCCCCACCAAGCCCGTGCGCATCGTCGTGCCCATCGTGGGCAGCACCAACGACGTGCTCGCGCGGCTCGTGGCCCCGGAGCTGCAGAAGGTCTTCGGCCAGACCTTCATTGTCGAGAACAAGGGCGGCGCCGGCGGCACGATCGCCGCGGCCGAAGTGGCCAAGGCACCGGCCGACGGCCATACGCTGATGATCGGGTTCAACGGGCCGCTGGCGATCAACCCGACGCTGTACCCGAAGATCGCCTACGACCCCATGAAGGACTTCGCGCCCATCACGCTGATGGTCACGGCCTCGCAGTACCTGGTGGTGCACCCGAGCGTGCCGGCAAGGAACGTGGCCGAGCTCGTGGCGCTGGCCAGGGCGCGGCCCCTGTCCTACGCCTCGGTGTCGGTGGGCAGCGCCTCGCACCTGACGATGGAGATGCTCAAGAGCGCGGCCAAGGTCGACATCACGCACGTGCCCTACAAGGGCGCGGGGCCTGCGGTGGCCGACCTCGTGGGCGGGCAGGTGCAGGCTGCCTTCTTCGTGCCCGGCAACGTGCAGCAGTTCGCCAAGGAGGGCAAGCTGCGCCTGATCGCCTCCAGCGGCGCCAAGCGCTTTGCCTCCACGCCCGACGTGCCCACGATGATCGAGCAGGGCTACCCGGGTTTCGTGGCGGTGTCGTGGATCGGCTTCGTCGCCCCGGGCGGCACGCCCAAGGCCATCGTCGACCGCTACCACCGGGAGATCACGCGCATCATCGCCACGCCCGAGATCAAGGCCAAGCTCGAGGCGATGGAATTCGACATCGTGTCCTCCACGCCGCAGTACTTCGCCGACTGGATCCAGTCGGAAATCCCGCGCTGGGGCAAGGTGATCCGCGAGACGGGCACGAAGGCGGAGTGAGCGCCGCCTCAGCTTCACACGGCAGCGGCTCCCAGCCTGGCTCCACGGGGGGCCGGATGGCTGGCCGGGTCGCACTCGTGACGGGTGCGGCCGCGGGCATCGGCGCGGCCTGTGCGCGCGTGTTCTGCGCCGAGGGCGCCGCCGGCGTCGTACTCGTCGACCGCGACGCCGAGACGTTGCAGGCCACGCGGCTGGCGCTCGAGCAGGCGTGGCCCGGGGTGCCGCTGCACGCGGCTACCGCCGAGGTGGCCGACACCGCTGCGCTGGCAGAGGTCATCGAGCAGGCCGTGGCCCGATTCGGGGCGCTGCACACGCTCGTCAACAACGCCGCCATGCGGCACCACGGGCCGCTGGCCGAGGCCGACGACGCGAACTGGCAGGCCGTGCTCGGCGTGAACCTCGTGGGCACGGCGGCGGCGTGCCGCGCCGCGCTGCCGGCGCTGCGCGCGAGCGGCCGCGGCAGCATCGTCAACGTGTCTTCGTGCTACGCCGTGACCGGCCGGCGCGGCATGGGCCTGTACGACGCCACCAAGGCGGCGCTGCTGTCGCTCACGCGCACGCTGGCGGCCGAGGAGGCTGCCAGCGGCGTGCGCGTGAACGCCGTGTGCCCGGGCTCCACGCTCACCGAGTTCCACCTGCAGCGCGCGCAGGCGGCGGGCACGCCCGTGGAGGTGCTCCGGACGCAGCGACAGACCACCTCGATGCTCGGGCGCTGGGCCGAGCCGCAGGAGATCGCCTGGCCGGTGCTGTGGCTGGCCAGCAGCGAGGCGAGCTACATCACCGGCACGACCCTGATGGTCGACGGCGGCCTGCACGCCCTGTAAGGGCTGCGGCGCGGGCCACCCGCGCCCCGTGGAAGTCTCAGCGCACCGGTATGCGCGTGGCCAGCGGGCGTGCCACGTAGTCGGGCACGAACTTGCACTCCGCCACGTTGGCGCCCGGCATCGTGCGGCAGCGCTGAGCGATGCCCGCAGGCGTGGGCTTGTCGCCTTGCTCCACCCAGCGCAGCAGCGCCTCGAACAGAGGCGGGTAGATCGCGTCGCCCAGGTAGCTGTGCTCGCGCGAGTCGACGAAGGTCTGGACCAGACGCGCCCCGTTGCCTGCGGCCTGCATGCGGCTGCGCAGCGTGTCGCTGCCTTCGACGAAGACGGTGGAGTCGCCGATGCCATGCGTGGTGAGCACCGGCACCCGCAGGCGCCCGGCGTGGTCGGTGTCGGCCTTGAATTGCGCGGCGGCCTGCGGATCGGCCTTCACGCGCACGACGCCGGCGTTGAGCGCCGCATCGTCGGGCGAGCCGCTGTAGCGCACCCCCTCGTTGCCAAACGGGCTGCGCCCGCCCGTGCGCTGCACCACGTCGCGCAGCGTGAAGGTGCCCCAGTTGAGGTGGCCCTGGATGGAGTTTTCCGGGATGCGCACCACGTCGACGATGGTGCGGATCTTGCGCGCCTGCTCCGCACTGCGTTGTGCAGCTGGCCGTCGCAGTCCCAGGCATTCGTCCACCCGGGCGCCGAGTTCGGCACTGGTCAGCTTGGAATCGGGGGGCAGGCCCATCCACACCGGGTAGGCCGGATCGTCGGGCTTGGGGTGGTTGCCGCACAGGTGCTGGTAGATCGCGCGCAGGTCGAGCCGGAAGTCGTAGGTGGCCGGGCCCGCCACGACCCCGCTCGTGAGCAGGATCCCCTCCCAGGACGCTGGAAACAGCTCGGCCGCGCGCGTGGCCACCATCGCGCCCCAGGACTGGCCGTGCAGCAGCGTGCGGCGCGGCTGGGCGACATGGTCGATGAAGATGCGGCGTACGCGCTCGGTGTCCTCGGCCGCGGTGGTCACGGCGAAGCCACCCTGGCGGAACACCGAGCCGGCCCAGGCGTGGCCGAGCTGCACCGTGATCGCCCAGCGCTTGATGTCCTCGTTGGCGCGAGAGGCCTGCGGCGCACCCAGGTTCGGGCCACCATGCGCGTGCACCACGAGCACGCCGCTCCACTTCTCGGGCATCAAGATGAGGTAGTGGGAGGTGGCGGAGTCCTGTCCACGCAGGCAGCGTGCGCCGGCGGGCACGCCCTCCGGACACGGGGCGGCCGAGGGCGCAGCCTCCTTGGGCCAGGCCACGGCAGGCGCCTGGCTGGGCGCGCTGGCGCAGCCGGCCAGCACGCTCAGTGCCGCGACGCCGGCCAGCCAGCCCAGGCTGTGACCGAGCCAGGCTGGCCGGGAGTCAGCGCGGGCGTGAGTGGGGTAAGGGCAGGCGAGGTCGGGGCGGGGTGTCATGGGCGGAGTCGTTCGAGTCGGGTGGCAAAAACAGGCGCCGCGCGCCGTGCACGAGCCGAAGCGGCCGTGCAGGCGGGGTGGCCGCGGCATTATGGGCAGCCGTCGGCGTGCCGCTATGCTCGTATCCACGAGATGGCAGACCTGTCGGATTCCCCCCTTGCCCGCGTGCGGCGGCGACGCGCGTGGTGCCTGTGCGTGGGCAGCTGGGTCGGCCTGCCCGTGCCCGGCCTTGCCGCGGTCGCGCAGGCGGCCGCCCCCGCTGCATCCGCAACCCCGGGAGCCCCCCCGGCGAGCTTGCCCGGGCGCGAACTGCGGCACCGGCTCCCTCCCGAGGCCGGCACACCTGCGGGCGCTGCGGCAGCCGCGCCGCGCGTGGCGCTGACGCTCGACGCCTGCGGGGGTGCTTCCGACGCCGCCTTGCTCGACTTTCTCATCCGCGAGCGCGTCGCCGCCACGGTGTTCGTCACCGCACGCTGGCTGGCGGGCCACGCGCAGTCGCTGCGCCTCCTGCGCGCGCACCCCGAGCTCTTCGAGCTGCAGAACCACGGCGAGCGCCACGTGCCGGCGGTGATCGGGGCGCAGCAGCGTGTCTACGGCCTGCCCGGCGCAGCCGACCTGGAGGCGTTCAGGCGCGAGGTGCGCGAAGGCGCGCGCGCCGTCGAGGCCGCCACGGGGCAGCCGCCGCGCTGGTACCGTGCGGCCACCGCCCGCTACGACGAGCAGGCCTTGAGCGAACTGGCCCGGATGGGCGTACGCATCGCGGGCTACTCGGTCAACGCCGACGCCGGCGGGACGCTCGCTGCTGCCGAGGTGGCCGCGCGCGTGGGCCGCGCTCGCGATGGCGACGTGATCCTGGCGCACCTGAACCGGCCAGCCTCGGGCACGCGTGCCGGCCTGGAGCAGGCGCTGCCGGCGCTGCGGCGGCAGGGCTTCAGCTTTGTCCACCTGGGAGCCGGAGAGCTCGTCGAGATCGGGGTGCGCCAGCCATGAGTTCCGCCGGCATGACACCTCCGGCTGCGGGTACGCCACTGCCGCGGCGGGTGCTGATGCTCGGTGCCACGGGCACGATCGGACGCGCCACCGCCCAGGAACTGGTAGCGCGCGGGCACGCCGTGGTGTGCGCGGTGCGGCCGCGCCCGCCCGTGGCCACCCGCGCGGGCCGGGCGGGCTCAGACCGCACCGCAGAGCAGCCGGAAAGCGGCTCGCTGCTGCGCAGCCTGCCCGGGGCCGATGTGCGCCAGGCGGACGTCTCACGACCCGGCGCGCTCGCGCGCGACGCGATACGCGGCGAGCGCTTCGACGTGCTCGTCTCGTGCCTGGCCTCGCGCACCGGATCGCCCCGCGATGCCTGGGCGGTGGACCATGATGCGCAGCTGCAGGCGCTGCAGGCCGCGCGCGAAGCGGGTGTGTCGCACGTGGTGCTGCTGTCGGCCATCTGCGTGCAAAAGCCCCTGCTGGCCTTCCAGCACGCCAAGCTCGCCTTCGAGGGCGCGCTCGCGGCCTCGGGCCTGGACTACACGATCGTGCGCCCCACCGCGTTCTTCAAGTCGCTGTCCGGGCAGGTGGAGCGCGTGCGCCGCGGCAAGCCGTTCCTGGTCTTTGGCGACGGCACGCTCACGGCCTGCAAGCCCCTGAGCGACCGTGACCTGGCTGCCTACCTCGCCGATTGCCTGGACGATCCGGCTCGCCGCAACCGTATCCTGCCCGTGGGCGGCCCCGGCCCCGCGCTGACGCCGCTGGACCAGGTGCGGCTGCTGGGCGAACTGCTTGGCCGCCGGGTGCGCGTCAAGCATGTCCCGGTGAGGCTGCTCGACACGATCATCGGCGCGCTTGAACTCGGCGGGCGTCTCGTCCCGACCCTGGCCGAGCGCGCCGAGTTCGCGCGCATCGGGCGCTACTACGCCACCGAATCGATGCTCGTGCTCGACCCCGCCACCGGCCGCTATGACGCCGACGCCACACCCTCCACCGGAGCCGACACGCTGCGCGAGCACTACGCGCGGCTGCTGCGCGGCGAGGTGCAGGACGATCGCGGCGCGCACGCGGTGTTCTGACCCCTTGAAGGAGAACTGGCTTGAACGGCGCCCACCTGCTCGTCCACACCCTGCTCGATGCGGGCGTGGACACCTGCTTCACCAACCCCGGCACCTCGGAGATGCACTTCGTGGCCGCGCTCGACAGTGTGCCGGGCATGCGCTGCGTGCTCGGCCTCTTCGAAGGCGTGGTGACCGGTGCGGCGGACGGCTACAGCCGCATCGCCGACCGCCCGGCCAGCACGCTGCTGCACCTCGGGCCAGGCCTGGCCAACGGGCTGGCGAACCTGCACAACGCGAAGAAGGCCGGCTCGGGCATCGTCAACATCGTGGGCGACCACGCCCGCGCCCACCTGGCCCTGGACGCACCGCTGACTTCCGACATCCACGGCGTGGCCGCGCCCATGTCGCACTGGGTGCACACGAGTGCCTCCACCGACGGCCTGGCCGTCGATGGGCGCGAGGCGGTGGTGCAGGCGCGCGCCCGCCCGGGGCGCATCGCCACGCTCACGCTGCCGGCCGACCTCGCGTGGAGCGAGGCGGACGTGCCGCCACCCGTGCTCGGCGCCGTGCCGTGCGCCGAGCCGGCTGCGCTGCAGGAGGAGGCGCTGCGCGCCGCGGCTGCAGCGCTGCGCACCGACGGGCCGGGCACGCTGCTGCTGCTGGGCGGCCTGGCGCTGCGCGAGCGGGCCACCGAATGGGCCGGGCGCATCCAGGCGGCCACGGGCTGCGCGGTGATGTCGGAGTTCTACGGGCCACGCATCGAGCGCGGCGCGGGCCGCGTGGCCGTGCCGCGCGTGCCCTATGTGGTGGATCCCGCACTGGCCGCGCTCGCGCCCTACCGGCACATCGTGCTCGTGGGCGCGCGCGAGCCGGTGGCCTTCTTTGCCTATCCCGGCAAGCCAGGGCGCCTGGAGGCGCCGGGCACGGCCTTCACGCTGCTGGCTACGCCGGCACACGATCCGGCCCAGGCGCTCGAGGCCCTGGCTGAGGCAATCGGGGCGCGCCGGGTGGCGGTGCCGGTGGTCGAGCGCAGTGCGGCGGTGCCGCACGAGACGGCCGATGCGCTCACGCCCGCGAACCTGGGTGAGCTGCTGGCCTCGCTGATCCCCGAGCACGCGATCGTGCTGGATGAGGCCGTGTCCTCCGGCCGGGGCTTCGACCGCGCCACGCGCGCAGCCGCCCCGCACGACTGGCTCACGGGCATGGGCGGCTCGATCGGCTTCGCGTTGCCCGCAGCCGTTGGCGCGGCCATCGCCGCCCCGCAGCGCAAGGTGATCGCGCTCACGGGCGACGGCAGCGCGATGTACACGCTGCAGGCCCTGTGGACGATGGCACGCGAGGGCCTGGACGTGACGGTGGTGGTTTTTGCCAACCGGGCCTACCAGATCCTGCGCGGGGAGTTCGCGGGCGTGGGCGCGGGGGTGCCGGGCCGGCGTGCCACCGACATGCTGACGCTGGACCGGCCCGATCTGGACTGGATGGCGCTGTCGCGCGGCTTGGGCGTGCCCGCCAGCCGCGCAGACACCGCCGCCTCCTTCGTGCAGGCGTGGCGCAACGCGATGGGCGGGCGTGGGCCGGTGCTGATCGAAGCGGTGCTGTAGCCGACTCAGCGGGCGCAGCCGCTTCAGGCAGGGTCGCGCTGCTGAGCCTCCCAGCCGAGCATCGCCACCTTGCGCTCGGGCTGCCAGCGGTACTGTCCCACCTCCCCGCCGTCGCGCACCACGCGGTGGCAGGGGATGAGCCAGCCGATCTCGTTGGCCGCCAGCGCCGAGCCCACCGCGCGCGCGGCGCGCGGGACGCCGATGCGCCGGGCGAGTTCGCCGTAGGTGAGCACATCGCCCGGCTGCGTGTCCAGCAGCGCCTGCCAGACCCGGATCTGGAAGTTCGTGCCACGCACGATCAGGTGCAGCGGCCCGGGCTCGGGCCACTGCGCGAACACGCGGGTCAGCCACGAGGCGGCGGCGGCGTCATCGCGCGACAGCACCGCCCGTGGCCACGACTGCTCGAGCTCGCGCAGCAGCGACGCCTGCGGCCCCGTGGCGAAGGCGAGGTGGCACACGCCCCGGTCGGTCCAGCCGATCAGCGCCAGGCCGAAGGGGGTGGGGCCGAAGCCCCAGCCTATGGCCAGACCCTCGCCGAAGCTTCGCCACTGGGCCGGCGTGACGGCCTCGCAAGTCACCATCAAGGCATGCAGCCGGCCCGGGCCTGACAAGCCCACGTCGGCAGCCACGGCCAGGGTGTGGGCATCCGGGCTGGAGCCGCGCAGCCGCGCCTTGGCCTGCTCGTGCGTGAGGAACTGCAGGAAGCGCTTCGGTGACAGGCCCACCCAGCGCGAGAACACGCGCTGCAGGTGTGACGGACTCAGGTGCACGGCCGCGGCCACGTCCTCCAGCGAGGGTTGCTCGTGGGTGCGTGCGCGCAACCACGTGATCGCACGGGCCACCACCTCATAGTGGCGCGCCTGTTCAGCCAGGTCCCCGAGCCCGTGGCTGCCTGGGTCGGGTTGAGGCAGGGGGGGTGCAGGGGCTTGCGCTGTCATGCCGGTCAGTCTGTCAGAACGCGCGCGCCGGGCAATCCGTTTCTTGCGCAGGCGTGTGGCACGATCGTGGCGTACAGGCTTGGCCTGGCCAGGCCAGGCCTTGACCCGAAGGCGGTCCGCGATGCCCATCACCCAGATCACCCTGCTTCCCGGCTACCCCGCCGAGGTGCGCGAGCGACTCGTCGAGCGCGTCTCGGCGGCCGTGCGCGCCACGATCGCCAGCCCCGAAGCCGGCATCACCACCTATGTGCACGAGGCTGTCACCTACCGACGCGACGGGCGCGTCTTCACCGAAGGGCGCGCAGCGTTGCCGGTGGCCAGCGAGTTGGTGCGGGCTTTCCTGCAGGCGATGGAGGCGCGGGACCTGGAACGTGCACGCGGCTTCCTGGCCCCGGGCTTCGAGATGTTGTTTCCGGGCGGCGTGCGGCCAGCCAGCCTCGAGGCACTGGTGCAGCGCAGCGCCTTGCGCTACCGGCGCGTGGGCAAGCGCATCGAGCGCATCGACGAGTGCTTTGCGGCCGACGGCACGGTCGTCTACGTGCACGGCGTGCTGCATGGCCAGTGGCCTGACGGCGCGGAGTTCGACGGCATCCGCTTCATCGACCGGTTCCTGGTGGTCGACGGCCTGCTGGCGCGCCAGGAAGTCTGGAACGATCTCGCCGAGCACCGCAGCGCTGCAGCGGCGCCCCGGGCATGAGTGCTCTGGGCGCAGCCGGCGTGTCGAGCGAGTGGGAATGGCCTGTCGGTGACGAACTGCGGCCCTGGCTGTGCGAGCGCCTGGCCTGCGTGCCCGTTCGAGCGCTGCCCGCGGGCGACAAGCGCCGCGCCGCCGTGGCCGTGGCCGTCACGCAGGCGGGTCTGGGCGCCGACCTGCCCGACCTGCCGCGCCACGCGCACTGGAGCCTCTCGCCTGCACTCGTGCTCACGCGCCGCGCCGCCACCCTTCGCGCCCACGCCGGGCAATGGGCGATGCCGGGCGGCCGGCTGGACGCCGGCGAGACGCCCGAGCAGGCCGCGCTGCGCGAGCTGCATGAGGAGGTGGGGCTGGCCTGCAGCGCCGGTGACGTGCTGGGGCGCCTGGACGACTACGCCACGCGCTCGGGGTACCTGATCACGCCGGTGGTGGTGTGGGCGGGCGCGGCACGCGAGATGCAGGCACAGCCCGGCGAGGTTCAGAGCATCCACCGCATCGCCTGGGACGAGCTGATGCGCGCGGATGCCCCGATCCTCAACCACGTGCGCGGCGCCGAGCATCCGGTGCTGCGCATGCCTCTGGGCCGCTCCTGGGTCGCCGCGCCCACGGCGGCCTTCCTCTACCAGTTCCGCGAGTGGCTGCTGTTCGGGAGGCCCACGCGGGTCGCGCACTTCGACCAGCCGGCCTTTGCCTGGCGATGAGCCCAGATCGCCCCCTCGCACTGGAGGAACTGCCTGCTCGGCTGTGGTCCGAACTCGTGCGCGCAAGCCGGGACCGCCACCACGGCTGGCGGCTGCCGGTGCTGGCCACCGTCGATCCGCAAGGCTCGCCCCAGGCGCGCACGGTGGTGCTGCGCGGCGCCGACGCGGCGCTGGGCGAACTCGTGTGCTACACCGACCGGCGCAGCCCCAAGGTGTCGCAGCTGCGTGCCGACGGGCGCGGCGTGCTCGTCTTCTGGTGCGCCCGGCTCAGCTGGCAGCTGCGCGCACAGGTGCGCATCGGGGTCGAGGAAGATGGCGCGCGCGTGCAGGCTGCCTGGGCGCGCGTGGCGGGGCAGCCCGCTGCACGCGACTACCTGGCGCCCGCGCCGCCCGGTACGGCCGGGTTGCAGGGGGGGTGGGGCACCGGCGGCGAGCCGGCCGGCATCGCAGACGAGCCTCAGGCCGTGCACCACCTGGCCCTGCTGTCGGCGCGCGTGATGGCGCTCGACTGGCTGGAGCTGGACCGGCGCCACGGCCCGCGCCGGGCCGGGGTGGATGCGCAGGGCTGCGCGCAGTGGCTCATCCCCTGAGCCGCCGCGCTCAGCGCACGACCGTCAGCGCGCCGGCCAGCTGCGGCGAGACCGAGAGCCAGTCGAGCACCGAGTCGGCCGTGGTGGTCTCGATGCGGTCGGCAAAGCGCTTGTCGTTCGGGTGGTCGTCGAAGGCCACGTTGGCGGCCGTCATCCGCGCACCCAGCCGCACCAGTGGCCCGAGCTGCAAGGTCGTGGGCCGGTAGCCCGCCACCAGCAGCCAGGCCTGCGCCTCCTGGCGGTCGATGCGGCGTCCGAGCGCGGCCATCGCCAGCGTCTCGATGGCCCACTGGTTGCTCTGCTGGTAGCGCTGCGCCCAGGGGTAGGCCACCATGCTGTAGGCGGGCTCGTGCAGTGCCGCCGCGCGCGCGTTGTCGCGCAGCACGGCC
>CAILKA010000289.1 GCA_903834645.1 uncultured beta proteobacterium | reverse complement strand
TGCGCTGGCCAAGGGCGCGACGCTCGCCTGCGGCGGCCGGCGCCTTCCCGGGCCCGGCAACGGCTTCGAGCCCACGGTGCTCACGAACGTGAACCACACGATGGAGGTGATGCGCGAGGAGAGCTTCGGCCCGATCGTGGGCATCCAGCGCGCCAGCGGCGACGAGCAAGCGATTGCGTTGATGAACGACACCCGCTATGGCCTGACCGCAGGCGTCTACACGCGCGACGAAGCCGCCGCGCGCGCCCTGCTGGCGCGCGTGAACGCCGGCAGCGTCTACTGGAACTGTTGCGACCGTGTGAGCCCGCGCCTGCCATGGTCCGGCGTGGGCGATTCAGGCATCGGCCTGACGCTTTCCACCTACGGCATACAGGCCTTCACGCGGCCCAAGGCCTGGCACCTGCGTCAGCCGGGCTGAGATCGGCGCGACCGTGACCACGCTCGCCCTCTTCGACCTCGACCACACGCTCCTCAGCGGCGACAGCGACGTGCTGTGGTGCGAGTGGCTCATGAACGAGGGCGTGCTCGAGCGTGCGAGCTTCCAGGCGCGCAATGCCGAGATGGAGGCCCGCTACCGGGCCGGCACCGTGAGCGCCCAGGAGTTTTGCGGCTTCTACGTCTCCACGCTCGCTGGGCACAGCCTGGCCCATTGGGAGCCGCTGCGCCGGCGCTTCCTGGCCGAAGTCATCGTGCCGCGCATCCCCGAGCCCGCGCGCGCCCGGGTGCAGCAGCACCAGGCTGCCGGGCACCTGCTCGTGATGACCACCGCCACCAATCGCGTGCTGACCGAGCTCACCGCCGAGCACCTGGGCTTCGAGCACCTCATTGCCACCGAGTGCGAGTTCGGGCCAGACGGCCTGTGCACCGGCCGCATCGACGGCGAGCCCAACATGCGCGAGGGCAAGCTCGTGCGCCTGCAGGCCTGGCTCAAAGAGCATGAGCTGGATATCGCCGTGCTCGACAGCGTGGCCTACAGCGACTCGATCAACGACGCCCCGCTGCTCGGCGCAGCGCGCCGCGCCGTGGCCGTGGACCCCGACCCGCAGCTGGCTGCGCTGGCGGCCGCGCGGGGCTGGGAGGTGCTGCGGTGGCGCTGATCCGCAACCTGACCGGCCGGCACGCACGCCTGCCCTGCCACCCCCGGGCTCTCTTGCCTGGCGCCACGAGGACTCGCATATGAACGCCCCCGGCCCGAAACTCGACAAGCCCAGCGAGAGCGAAGGCGACATCAACGCCTCCCCTCGCCGCGCCGCCTGGCAGCGCGAGCACCTGGACGACGCCACGCGAGCGCTGCTCAAGCGCGACGCCGACGCTTTCCTGCACCAGTCGGTGTCTACACCCTGCCTGAACGCGATCCGCCATGCCGAGGGCATCTGGATCGAGGACATGGCCGGCCGGCGCTACATGGACTTCCACGGCAATAACGTCCACCACGTGGGCTACGCCCACCCGCATGTGCTCGGTGCCATCCGCGCGCAGCTCGACGAGCTGAGCTTCGCACCGCGCCGCTACGCCAGCGAGCGCGCGGTGGAGCTTGCCGAGGCGCTGTCCGCGCGCTTCCAGGGCCTGACCGGCGTGCCCGGCCGCGTGCTCTTCACCACCGGCGGCAGCGACGCCGTGGAAGTGGCCATCAAGCTCGCACGCGCCGCCACCGGCCGCTTCAAGACGCTGAGCTTCTGGGATGCCTTCCACGGCGCAGGCCTGGGCAGCTCGAGCGTGGGCGGCGAATCCCTCTTTCGCAGCGGCCGGGCCGTGGGGCCGCTGATGCCCGGCACCGAGCACGTGGCGCCCTTTGGCTGCTACCGCTGTGCCTACGGGCATCGCGTGGATGACCAAGGCCAGCCCCGGCTCGACCAATGCCGCCTCGCCTGCGCCTCGATGGTGCGCTACGTGCTCGAGCGCGAGGGCGACGTGGCAGCCGTGGTGGCCGAGCCCGCGCGCGCCGTGCCCTTCATCCCGCCGCCGGGCTACTGGCAGGCCGTGGCCGAGGCCTGCCGCGCGCACGGCACGCTGCTCATCTTCGACGAGATCCCCACCGGGCTGGGCAAGACCGGGCGCTTCTTCGCCGCCGAGCACGACGGCGCCAAGCCCGACATCGTGGTGCTGGGCAAGGCCCTGGGCGGCGGCGTGCTGCCGATTGCCGCCTGCATCGCGCGCACCGAGCTCAACGTGGCGCGTGACTACGCCTTTGGCCACTACACGCACGAAAAGAACCCCGTCACCGCTGCTGCGGCGCTGGCCACGCTCGAGGTCATCGAGCGCGAGGGGCTGGTGGAAAACGCGGCTCGCGTGGGCGCGCACGCCCTGGAGCGGCTGCACGACATGAAGGCAAGGATCCCGCTGATCGGCGACGTGCGCGGCCGCGGGCTGCTGCTGGGGATCGAGCTCGTGCAGGACCGCGCCAGCAAGGCCCCGGCAGCTGAGGCGGCCGATCGCGTCCTCTACCGCGCCCTCTCCCGCGGCCTGTCCTTCAAGACGACGATGGGCAGCACGATCACGTTGACGCCGCCGCTTGTCACGACGGTGGGGGAGATGGATCGGGCGTTGGATGTGCTGGAGGAGTGCTTGGCGGAGGAGCGTGCCGCCGAGGGATGAGGCGTTGCGCGAAGGGAGGCTACCCTACGCAAGGACGGGGAGCGCCCTGCGTCCGGCAAACCGCTCAAGGGGCCTCGCGGGTTGTGGTTCGGCTCTGTCGAATTGCAGTTGCGATCTCGTGAAACCCGCGAATGCAAATGGCAACGACGGCCACCATGCACCAGGCAGCCCCCACGAAGATTGCCACATCGCCCAGGCTGATGGCCTTGATGATGGATCCCATCGGGATGATGATCCAGTCCAGCACGGCGCCTCGCCATTGCAGCTCAATCAGGTTGGCGGTTCCTCCGGCAGACATGATCACGGGGGACCACCAAAGCAGCCGACCCACCAGGATGGCGGAAACGAACAGCATCAACTGCGCCATCAGCCAGTGAAATGGAGGCATCACAGCCTCGTTGAGCATGAACCCCCACCCGACCAGATTCGTGGCCGCTCCGGCTCGGGTTACAGGCGCCAGCGCGAAGGGAAAGGTGATGCTTCCCCTTTCAAAACGAAGCTGCACCCATTCGAACACTGCCACCTGCAGGAGCGTGAGCGCGCACCCGAGAAGCAGGACAACGATCAGGATCTTGCAAGCGGCGCGGCCTGTGGGCAGAAGCAGTGCGCGCTTCAGATGAATGCGGCTTTCCATCGACACGACACGATTCCTGCTGAGAGCGGTGGTGACAGACGCCCGAG
>CAILKA010000288.1 GCA_903834645.1 uncultured beta proteobacterium | reverse complement strand
TGCCAGCGCCACGTCGTTGCGCTCGCCCGTCAGCCGGCCCTCGGCGTCGACCATGTGCTTGGGCACGATGAACAGGGAGATACCCCTCGTGCCAGGCACGAGACGGCCATCGGCGCCCGGAATCTTGGCCAGCACCAGGTGGACGATGTTCTCGGTGAGCTCGTGCTCGCCCGCGGAGATCCACATCTTGTTGCCGCGCAGCCGGTAGCGCGGGCCCAGCGGGTCGGCATCCCAGGGCACGTCTCCACCCGTGTCGGGCACGGCGCGCGTGGCGATGTCGCTCAGGCTCGATCCCGCCTGCGGCTCGCTCAGGCACATCGTGCCCGACCAGCGCCCGGCGAACTCGGCGTGCGCGAAGACGCGCTGCTGGGCCGGCGTGCCGTGCGCCATGAGCAGGTTGGCGTTGCCCACGGTGAGCATGCCCGCGCCGATGCTCACGGAGGCTTTGGCATAGAAGGAGTTGGCGGCCGACTCGACCAGGTAGGGCAGCTGCATGCCGCCGTGCTCGTAGTCCTGCGCGGCGGCGAGCATGCCGCTCTCGGCATACGCGCGCCAAGCCTCGTGCGTGGCCTGGGGCAGCACGACGCGATCGCCTTCGACGCGCGGCTCCTCGACGTCCACCAGCCGGTTGAACGGCGCGAAGCGCTCACGCGCGATGCGCTCGCAGGTGTCGAGTACGGCATCAAAGGTCTCGCGCCCGTGCTCAGCAAAGCGAGGCCGGCGCGTCAGCTCCTGAGCGTGCAGCCAGTCGTAGAGAAGGAAATCCAGGGTCTCGCGCATGTCACCGCGGAGCGTGAACGGTCGGGGCAGGAGGAATCACAGGGACCGAAAGAGTGGACAGCAGGGGCGCAAGCAGGTGCTAGAGCACCTCGAAAATTCCCGCTGCCCCCATGCCGCCGCCCACGCACATCGTCACGCACACACGCCGCGCGCCGCGGCGACGACCCTCGATCAGGGCGTGGCCGGTGAGGCGCTGCCCGCTCATCCCGTAGGGGTGGCCGATGGCGATCGCACCTCCGTTGACGTTGAGCCGATCCATCGGGATGCCCAGCCGGTCGGCACAGTACAGCACCTGCACGGCGAAGGCCTCGTTGAGTTCCCACAGGTCGATGTCCTCGACCTTCAGCCCCAGGCGAGCAAGCAACTTGGGCACGGCGAACACCGGGCCGATGCCCATCTCATCGGGCTCGCATCCGGCCACTGCAAAGCCCAGGAAGCGACCGAGCGGCTTCAGGCCACGCGACTGCGCGTAGGCCTCGCTGACGACGACGCAGGCGCCCGCTCCGTCGCTGAACTGGCTCGCGTTGCCCGCCGTGATCACGCCACCGGGCAAGGCCGCGCGGATGCCGCGGATCGCATCGACCGTGGTCCCGGGGCGCAGGCCTTCGTCGGCACGCACCGTGACCTCACGGCTGCGCATGCCGAGCTTGGCATCGGCCACACCGGCCGTGACCGTCACCGGCACGATCTCGTCGGCGAAGAGACCCTTGTCCTGCGCCTCGCAGGCCCTTTGCTGGCTGGCCGCTCCGTACTCGTCCTGGCGCTCCTTAGAGATGCCGTAACGACGCGCCACGTTTTCGGCGGTCTGCAGCATCGTCCAGTAGATCTCGGGCTTGGCTGCCTGCAGCGCAGGGTCGAACAGCATGTGCGGGTTCATCTCCTGCTGCACGCAGGAGATGCTTTCCACGCCGCCAGCCACGTACACGTCGCCCTCGCCGGCCATGATGCGCTGCGCCGCAAGCGCGATCGTCTGCAACCCGCTCGAGCAGAAGCGGTTCACGGTCACTCCTGCCGCGGTCACGGGCAGCCCGGCACGCAGCGCCACCTGGCGCGCGATGTTCATGCCCGTGGCTCCTTCGGGATTGGCGCAGCCCATCAGCACGTCCTCGACCTGCCCAGGCTCGATGCCTGCACGCTCGACGGCTGCCTGCACGGCCAAGCCGCCCAGCGTGGCCCCGTGGGTCATGTTGAAGGCGCCCTTCCAGCTCTTGGCCAGGGGCGTGCGGGCGGTGGAGACGATGACGGCTCGGCTCATGGTGTGATGCTCGTGCGTGCGGGACGGATGGGGGGCGAAGGGCGTTCGGGCTGGGGGCGTGGCGACTGCCGATGCAACATCGGACCGGGCCTCAGGTGAAGGACCGCCCCTCGGCGGCCAGCCGGGCCAGCAGCGGCGCAGGCTGCCAGAACGCGGCGTCGTCGTGTGGGTTGGCGGCAAAGCGCTTCATCGACTGGACGACGTTGAACAGGCCCTGCTGGTCGGCGTAGCACAGAGGGCCGCCGCGCCACAGCGGAAAGCCGTAGCCGGTGAGGTAGACCATGTCGATATCGCTGGACTTGCTGGCAATGCCCTCCTCCAGGATGTGCGCAGCCTCGTTGACCAGGGAATAGACGAGCCGGTGCACGATCTCTTCGTCGCTGATTGCGCGCGCCGTGATGCCCAGCGCCTGTCGGTGCTGGGCCACCATCTGCTCGACCACGGCAGAGGCGATGGCATCGCGTTTGCCGGCCTGGTAGTCGTACCACCCCGCGCCGGTCTTCTGGCCGTAGCGGCCCATCTCGCACAGCAGGTCGGCAGTCTTGCTGTAGCGCAGGTGGGGTTTCTCGACGTAGCGGCGCTTGCGGATGGCCCAGCCGATGTCGTTGCCGGCGAGGTCGCCCATGCGGAAGGGCCCCATCGCGAAGCCGAACTTCTCGATGGCCTTGTCCACCTGCTGGGGCGTGCAGCCCTCCTCCAGCAGGAAGCCGGCCTGGCGCGAGTACTGCTCGATCATGCGGTTGCCGATGAAGCCGTCGCACACCCCCGAGACCACGGCCGTCTTGCGAATCTTCTTGGCCACGCCCATGACGGTGGCGAGCACGTCGGGCGCCGTCCGGGCGCCGCGCACGACCTCGAGCAGCTTCATCACGTTGGCAGGGCTGAAGAAGTGCATGCCCACGACATCCTGCGGACGCCGCGTGAAGGCGGCGATGCGGTCCACGTCGAGCGTGGAGGTGTTGGAGGCCAGGATCGCGCCGGCCTTGACCGTGTCGTCCAACCGGCGGAACACGGCTTCCTTCACACCCATCTCCTCGAACACGGCCTCGATGACGAGGTCGGCGTCGGCGATGGCGGCGTAGTCAAGCGCGGGCGTGAGCAGGGCCATGCGCTGCTCGAGCTTGTCGGCACCAAGCTTGCCCTTCTTCACCTGCGCCTCGTAGTTGCGGCGGATGGTGGCGAGGCCCCTGTCCAGGGCCGCCTGCGCGGTCTCCAGGATCGTCACCGGGATGCCGGCGTTCAGGAAGTTCATGGTGATGCCGCCACCCATCGTGCCGGCGCCGATCACGGCCACCTTGGCCACAGGCCGGGGCGGGGTGCCCTCGGGCACATCGGGGATCTTGCTCGCCGCACGGTCGCCGAAGAAGGCGTGCCGAAGCGCCTTGCACTCCGGGGTGAGCATCAGGGCCGAGAAGATCTCGCGCTCGAGCACCATGGCCTCGTCAAACCGACGCTTGACGGACGCCTCCACCGCGTCCACGCAGCGTGCCGGCGCCGGAAAGTTCCGGGCCATTGCCTTCACGGTGTTGCGCGCAAACTGGAAGTAGGCATCGGCGTTCGGGTGCCTGCACGGCAGGTCGCGCACGCGCGGGAGCGGCCGTGCACCAGCCTTTTCGAGCGCGAAGGCGCATGCGCCTTCGAGCAGCTCGCCCTCGACGATGCGGTCGAAGAGTTTCTGCCCAGGCAGTGCCGCGAGCATCTCGCTCTTGACCGGCTCGCCGCTGACGATCATGTTCAGTGCCGTCTCCACGCCCAGCACGCGCGGCAGGCGCTGCGTGCCGCCAGCGCCCGGGATGAGCCCGATCTTCACCTCAGGCAGCGCCACGTTCGTGCCAGGGGCGGCAACACGGTAGTGCGCGCCCAGCGCCAGCTCGAGGCCGCCGCCCATGCACACCGCATGCACCGCGGCCACGACCGGCTTGGAGGCGTCTTCCAGCAAGCGGATCAGCGACAGGAGATTTGGTTCGGCAATGGCCTTGGGCGAGCCGAACTCGCGGATGTCGGCGCCGCCTGAGAAGGCGCGTCCGGCTCCTGTCAGCACGATGGCGACCACGCCCGGGTCGGCCTGCGCCCGCTCCACGCCCTGCGCCACCTGCACGCGTGTGTCGTAGCCCAGCCCGTTGACGGGCGGGTTGTCCAGCGTGATCACGGCCACCTGGCCGCGCACCTCGTATCGGGCGCCCATGGCGTCTCCCCTTTCGTGCCGAATCGGAAAGTGAACGATCGTTCGATTCTAGTGCCGCAGGCGGACGTTTTGCCGCCACCTGTCCAGCTCACCCAGGCCCGTGCCCGTGCACCTGCCCGCTGCCTTCGGCCTCAGACCTCGAGCCACTCCTTGCGGATGTAGGCATTGGCGCGCAGGTCGGCCGGCGTGCCCTCGAAGACGATCTGGCCATGGCCCATGACGAGGCAGCGGTCGGCCACCTCGAGCGCGATGGTGAGCTTCTGCTCGACCAGCAGCACCGCAATGCTGCGCCGCTTGAGCTCTCGCAGGTACTCCGCCACGAGCTCGACGATCTTGGGAGCCAGACCCTCGGTGGGCTCATCGATCATGATGAGATCGGGGTCACCCATGAGCGTGCGGCACAGCGTCAGCATCTGCTGCTCGCCGCCCGAGAGCACGCCGGCCTCCGTGTGCTGGCGCTCCAGCAACCGAGGGAAGAGGCGGTACATGTCGTCGAAGGTCCAGCGCCTGGTTCCGGGCTGAGCTCGCTTCTCGCCAAGCATCAGGTTCTGGTGCACGGTGAGCGTCGGGAAGATGTCGCGGTTCTCGGGAACGTACCC
>CAILKA010000287.1 GCA_903834645.1 uncultured beta proteobacterium | reverse complement strand
TGCGGCAAGATGCACTTCATCGGGCCGGACCAGCTGCATGGCTTTGAAGAGCGGCTGACCACCGACATCTACCCGGCCGACTTCGCCTGGACGCCCGACTGGACCCGTGGCCCCTCGCACCGCCCCACCGGCGTGAGCATGCGCCCCGTGGTCGAGTCCGGCCCCTGCATCCGCAGCATGCAGATCGACTACGACGACGAGGTGGAGTACCGCGCCGTGCAGCGCCTGCACGACCTCGCCCGCGCACCCGAGCAGCAGCCCTTCTTCCTCACGGTGTCCTTCACGCACCCGCACCCGCCCTTCGTGGCGCCGCAGCGCCACTGGGACCTCTACCGGCACGAGGCCATCGAGCCTCCCCGGGTGGGCGAGATCCCCTACGAGGAACTCGACGAGCACAGCCGCTGGCTCTACGTCGCCCACGCGCAAGACCAGTACACCGTGACGGCCGAGCACGTGCGCAATGCCCGGCACGCCTACTTCGCGATGATCAGCTACGTCGACGAGAAGATCGGCAGCGTGCTGAGCACCCTGCAGGAAACGGGCCTGGCCGACGACACCGTGGTCGTGTTCGCGGGAGACCACGGCGAGATGCTCGGCGAGCGCGGCATGTGGTTCAAGCAGTGCTTTTTCGAGTGGTCGGCGCGCGTGCCGCTGATGGTGTCGATGCCGCGGCGCTTCGAGCCGGCGCGCGTGGCGGCGCACGTGTCGCTCGTGGACCTGCTGCCCACCTTCCTGGACCTCGCAGCCGAGGGCCGCCGGGTCGAGCCGGTGGACCCCCTGGATGGGTACAGCCTGCTGCCGCTGCTCACGGGCGCGGAGGCTGCGGCCGAGGACGCCACCGAGCGCATCGTCATCTCGGAGTACAGCTCAGAGGGCGTGTGTGCCGCCTCGCGCATGGTGCGCCAGGGCCGCCACAAGTACATCTACACCCGCGGGCTGCCGCCCCTGCTGTTCGACCTGCACAGCGACCCCGACGAGCTCGACAACCTCGCGGGCCGGCCCGAGTGGGCCGAGGTTGAGGCGGCGCTGCACGCTCGCCTCGTGCAGGACTGGGAACCCGAGACGATCCACCAGCGCATCCTCGCCAGCCAGCGCCGTCGGCTCTTCCTGGCCGAGGTGGCGGGCAGCTCGAGCCTGTACCCCAACTGGGCCTACCAGCCCTTCGTCGACGAGTCCAGGCGCTTCATCCGCGGCTCCGGCTCGGCCGGGCCCACGAGCGTCAAGGCACGCGCGCGCTTTCCGTATGTGGAGCCGGTGAAGCCGGACCGCTGAGCGGCACCGGACAGGGGGCCGCGAACAGGCCGGGCATCGGCACGACCCTCCTCCATCGCGTGCGCGGCCCGCGCTGTCGTTTTCCCTGGGCTGCGAACCGTTTCGGGCGCATACGATGGTGCCCGACACCCTCGCGCCCGGCCCTGGCGGGCCGCCTCACCTCGATGCTGAGATTCGACCCGAACCTGCGCTGGCTGTTCACGGAGCTGCCGATGCACGAGCGCTATGCGGCGGCCGCAGCAGCGGGATTTCGCGGCGTGGAGGTGGCCTTTCCCTACGAGACGCCCGCCCCCGAACTCGCCCAGCGGCTGCAAGACCTCGGGCTGAGTCTCGTGCAGATCCTGTCGCCCTTCGCCTGGGACGCCGGCGAGCGGGGGCTGGCTGCCCTGCCCGGGCGCGTGGACGACTTCCGGCGCAGCATCGGGCAAGCCATCGACTACGCCTCCCAGGTGGGCCGGCCGCTGATCCACGTGATGCCCGGCAACATCACGCCCGACATGGATCGCGCAGCCTGCCGCGAGCAGCTGCTCGCGAACCTCGACTGGGCTGCGCACCAGGCTGCGAGCGCGGGCCTCACGCTGATCCTGGAGCCGTGCTGCCGCGCCCGCTTCCCGCAGTTCCTGTACCACCGCCTCGAAGAAGGCATCGAGGTCATACGCGAGCTGGGTCACGCCAACGTCCGGCTGTGCTTCGACACCTTCCACGTGCAGACCGAGGAAGGCTCGATCACCGAGCGACTCCAGGCGGCCTGGCCCTACATCGGCCACATCCAGATCGGCAACGTCCCCGGCCGCCACGAGCCCGGCACGGGCGAGATTCACTTCCCGCACTTGTTCGCCGTGATCGAAGCCATGGGCTGGGCCGGCTGGATCGGGTGCGAATACACGCCCTCGGGCCCCACGCTCGAAACCCTCGGCTGGGGCGCGCCATTCGGCATCGGCGCAAAGAGCCCCCGCGCCTAGCCTCACCCACCACGCACCCACCACACACCCACCACGCCCATGTCCAGCATGCAGCCCCTTCGTTCATCCGCCCCCCGCCGCGGGCGCCGCGCCCTCGTGCGCCTGAGCCTGGCGCTGGGTGGCCTCGCGCTGACCGCGCAGGCCTTCGCCCAGTCCTGGCCGAGCCGGCCCATCCGCATCGTCATTCCCTATGCGGTCGGCGGCTCCACCGACCAGACCGGCCGGCTCATCGCCAAGTCCCTGTCCGAGCGGCTGGGTCAGTCCGTGGTCGTCGAAAACCGGGCTGGTGCTGGCGGCACGCTGGGCCACGACATCGTGGCCAAGGCGCCGGCCGATGGCTACACCCTGCTCTTCAGCGCCGCGGGCCCGCTCGTGGTCACGCCGCACACCTACCCCCGGCTCAGCTACGAGCCGATCAAGGGCTTCGAGCCCATCACCTTGGTGGCCACGCAGCCGCTGCTGCTCGTGGTCAACCCCGAGCTGAAGGTCAACGACGTAGCCGGGCTCATCCGGGAGGCGCAGGCGCGGCCCGGCAAGCTCAGCTACGGCTCCTTCGGCAACGGCAGCGCCGCCCACCTGGCCGGCGAACTCTTCAAGACGATCACCAAGGTGGACATGGTGCACGTGCCCTACAAGGGAAGCGGGCCGGCCCTCGTGGATCTCGTGGGTGGCCAGATCAACCTCATGTTCGATGTCTTCAGCACCGCTGCGCCGCTCGTGCGCGGAGGCAAGCTGCGCGCACTGGCCATCACCTCGGCCGAACGCTCCACGCAGTTCCCCGATGTCCCCACCATGCAGCAGGCCGGCGTGACGGGTTTCGATGCGGGCACCTGGTTTGGCCTGCTCGCTCCAGCCGGCACGCCGCGTGCGGTGGTCGAGCAGCTCTCGCGCGCCGTGAACGAAGCGCTCAAGGAAAAGGATCTGCGCGAGACCCTCACCGGATCGGGTGCCGTGGTGCGGGGCGGCACGCCCGCACAGTTCGCGGAG
>CAILKA010000286.1 GCA_903834645.1 uncultured beta proteobacterium | reverse complement strand
GGCTCGCGCGCGACGCCGAGAGCGGCCGCGGCAACCTGAGCGAGGCGATGGTGCGCTTTGCCGCGCGCGCCGAGATGGCCTGCAGCGTCGAGGACGTGCTCGCGCGGCGCAGCCGGCTGCTCTTCCTGGATGCGCAGCAGGCCGGCCGCATCGCCGACGACGTGGCGCAGGTGCTGGCTGACGAACTCGGTCCGCGCTTCGATGCGCCCGCCTCGGCGGCGGCGCTGCGCGCGCTGGCGGCGCGTTACGCGGCCGTGGGGCTCACTGCGGCGCGTACTTGATCGTGCAGCCGTAGGGCTGCGTGACGGCAGTGGCCACCGGCCGCCCCGCCAGCGCGTCGGCCAGCGCCTGGTTCACGTGGTTCGTCGCCACCCGGATGTCGGCGGCGTTGGCGGTGGGGCGGCTGTCGATCGCGCCCGCGTAGATGAGCTTGCCCTGCGGGTCGATCACGTACATGTGTGGCGTCGTGCGCGCCCCGTAGGCGCGCCCGGCCTTGCCGTCGGCGTCCATCAGCGTGGCCGTGACCGGCGCGCGATGGTTGCCCATCCAGCCGGCCAGCGCGGCCGGCGCCAGGTAGTCGCGCGAGCTCGTGGCGGTGGAGTTGATGGCGAGCCACACCACGTTGCGGTCGAGCGCGCCCTTCTGCGTGGCCTGCATGTTGCCCGCGTCGTAGTGCTTCTGCACGAAGGGGCAGCCGGGGTTGACCCACTCGAGCACGACGTGGCGGCCCTTGTAGTCGGCCAGGGAAACGGTGCGGCCCGCCGTGTCGGTCAGCGTGAAGGCCGGGGCGGGCTGCCCGACGGTGGCCGCCGCCTGCGCGGTGTCGGGGGCCAGCCAGGTGCAGGCGGCCGCCAGCGCGAGGCCGGCGAGCGTGGGAAGGGATGCGAGACGAAGCATGGTGGTGGGCTGTGCGGTGGGGAGGAGGGGCGGGCGAGGAGGGGTGAGGGTATGGCCGTAGTCGGGCGGAGTCAGGCTGGGTCAGGCGGGGCCGCAGCGGCTCAGGGCAGCGCCCCGATCGCTTCGCGCAGTTCACGCACCGACAGAATCTCGCTCAGCAGCCTTGGCCCCGTCGCGCGCGGGGACATCAGCAGGTACACCGGCACCCCGTTGCGCCCGAGCGCGGCGAGCGCCTGCGTGATGCGCGCATCACGCTGCGTCCAGTCGGCGCGCAGCAGCAGCACGTTGCGGGCAGCGAAGTCGGCCAGCACCTGCGCGTCGGCCAGCGCGTTGCGCTTGTTGAACTGGCAGGTCACGCACCACGCGGCGGTGAAGTCGACGAAGACCGGTCGGCCCTGCGCGAGCGCCTCCTGCATGCGCTCGGGCGTCCAGGGCTGCCAGCGTGATTCGGCGGCCGAGATGGCGGGCGAGACGGAGGCATCCGAAGCAGCCGCGGCGCCTGCGCGGGCGGCCGGGGGCTGTTCGCGCAGGCTCGGCCACGCCCAGGCGAGTGCCAGCGCCAGCAGCGCCAGCGCCAGCGCCCCGAAGCCCAGCCGTGCGCGCGGCCCGAAATCGGGCGCCCCGAAGGCCCAGGCCGCCAGCGCCAGCGTCAGCAGCACCGTGAGCAGCGCCGCCACCGCGTCGATGCCGGCCTGCTGGCCCAGCACCCACACGAGCCAGATGACGGTGGCCAGCATCGGGAAGGCCATGAGGGTCTTGAAGCGCGCCATCCACACGCCCGGTCGCGGCAGCGCGCGCGCCAGCCCCGGCCAGGCGCATGCCGCCAGGTAGGGCGCGGCCATGCCCAGGCCGAGCGCGGCGAAGATGGCCAGCGCCTGCCAGGCGGGCAGCGTCACGGCCAGCCCGAGCGAGGCGCCCATGAACGGGGCGGTGCAGGGCGACGCCACCGCCACGGCGAGCACGCCGGTGAGCGCCGAATCGGCCACCGGGTGGCGCGCCCGCAAGGCAGCCAGCGACCCCGGCAGCACCGAGCCGAACTCGAACACGCCCAGCAGGTTCAGGCCGATGAGCGTGAAGAGCATGGCCAGTGCCGCGACGAAGCCCGGTGCTTGCAGCTGGAAGCCCCAGCCCAGCTGCTCCCCGCCGGCGCGCAGCGCCAGCAGCAGGCCCGCCAGGGCGACGAAGCTCAGCACCACGCCGGCCGTGTAGGCGAACCCGCCGGCCAGCAGCGCCCGGCGCGACGAGCCGTGCGCCGCCAGCGCCAGCACCTTCAGCGACAGCACCGGAAACACGCAGGGCATCAGGTTCAGCAGCATCCCGCCCAGGACCGCCAGCAGCACCGCGCCGGCCAGGCCACCCAGGCCGGGCGCCTGCGCCGGTGCGGCCACAGGGGTGGAGACGGCAGGGGACGTGGACGGTCCCGCCGAGGGGCTGGCCGAGACCACGCCCGGCCACGTACCGGTCACGGCCACCGCCACCTGCAGCCCGGGCGGCCCGTCGGCCGCGCCCGACTGGGCGCCGGGTGCACCACCGCCTGGCTGGGTGCTGTCCACCACCAGCACCGCCTGCATCGAAGCCGGGCTCTCGCTGCGCTGCGGCGACAGTGCCACGCGCGCCTCCCAGGTCGAGCCATCCCAGCGCGCCTGCACCCCTGCGGCGTTGTCGATCACCCCGGGCAGCTCGGGCAGCAGGCGCAGCGCACGCCCGGCCAGGTCGGCCGGCACCCCCTGCACCCGAACCTGCAGCGCATCGCCCTCGACGCGCGCCTGCGCCTGCGCCTGCGTCTGCGCCAGGCGGCGCGGCTCGCGTCCGCGAGACTGCTCGAAGAGCGCGCCATGCAGCGCGGTGGCTGCCCGGGCGGGCAGGCGCAGCACGAAGTCGCCGCCTTCGGGGATGCACACGTCGCGGCACACGAGCCAGTCGGCGCGCAGCTTCACCTCCAGCGCCTCGCCCGCAAAGCCCGCTGGCACCGTGACGGCCACCGGCAGCAGCAACGTGCCCTCGTAGCCGAAGTTCATCAGCGGCCCCACGGGCAGCGGTCGGGGTGTCGGCCAGGCGATCTCGCCCGCCTGAAAGCCCGGCGGCAGCGTCCACTGCAGCGTCGTGGCCAGGCCCGAGTCGCCCGGGTTCTTCCAGTAGGTGTGCCAGTGCGGCGCATGGTCGATGCGCAGGCCCAGCTGCAGCGGCTGGCCCGGTGCCACGCCCTGCGGCGCGTGCGCGACGAGTTCCGCACGCACCTGGTCGGTCTTCACCACGGCCGTGGCGGCCCCGGCCGGGCAGGCGAGCATCCAGGCTGCCGCGGCCAGCACGGCGGCTGCGGCCGAGCGCAGTCTGGACAAGGCGGATGCAGGCGGGGTCGAGGACATGGGCAGTCGCAAAGGGGTGCACGGGCGCGGGACGAGCCCCGGACGCATCAGGCGGCCCAGGGGCGGGTGCCCTCGAGGGGCGCGAGAAGCGTGGTGCATGAGGGGCTCGCGTCTCAAGGCCGGCGCGGATAGCGCCGGGTCTGGCCGATGGCCAGCACCTCGAAATTATCCGCCGCCCCGCCGTGCGCGCGGCGGGCTGCGGCGAGCTCCCGGGGCGGCTCGTCCAGCGCCTCGTCGGACAGGCTGAAGGTGCCCCAGTGCACGCCGATGGCCGCCTTGGCGCGCAGGTCCAGGAAGACCTGCACCGCTTCGGCGGGGTTGGTGTGCTGGTCGGCCATGAACCAGCGGGGCTCGTACGAGCCGATCGGAATCAGCGCGAGGTCGAAGCCTCCCGCTGCGCCTGCGTGGCGCGGGGCGAAGCGGGCGCGGATGTCCGCGAAGTCGCGCGAGTAGCCGGTGTCGCCGGTGTAGAGCACGTGGAAGTCCGGTGCCATCAGCGCAAAGCCACCCCACAGCCGCGTCATGCGGTCAGCCAGCGTGCGGCCCGACCAGTGCTGCGCTGGCGTCAGGTGAATCTCCAGCGGTCCGGCAGGCGAGGGCAGCTGGTGCGTGTCCCACCAGTCGAGCTCGACCACCCGCGCCATCCCGGCCTGCCGCAGCCATTGCCCCACGCCCAGCGGCGCCACGAACAGCGGCGGCCCGCCGGCCTGCGCCGCAAGCGCGCGCACGCTTGGCTCGTCGAGGTGGTCGTAGTGGTCGTGCGAGATGAGCACGAGGTCGATGCGGGGCAGTTGTGCCAGCGCCAGGCCCGCAGGCTGCGCGCGCCGCGGCCCGGCGAAGGGCACCGGCGAGGCCCGCTCGGAGAAGATGGGGTCCAGCAGGACGTTCAGGCCCGCCAGCTGCAGCAGCACCGTCGAGTGCCCGATCCAGGTTGCCGCCGGCTCCATCGCCTTGCCCGCGAGGGCGTTGCGGTGCACGAACTCCAGGTCGGGCGCGACCGCCGGTGTCGGCCTGGCCGCAGCCGCGGGGCGGCCGTTGCGCGCCGCATCCCACTGCCACTGCAGCACCGTGAGCATCCCCTTGGGCTCGAACTCGGCGTGGCGGTTCTGGAAGCCGTTGGCGCGGTGGTGCGGTCGGTTCGGGTCGTGGTAGGGGTTCACGGTGCTGCACGAGCTGAGCCCGAAGGCCAGGGCCGATGCCAGGGCAAGGGCGCCGGCCAGCGTCGCCGCGTGCCTGGCCACCGGGCCTGGCCCCGTTCGGTGCGTGCGGCCGTGCCGTCGGGCTTTGTCCTGCATGCCGGCATCATCGAGGCCCGGGTGATTCCCTGGTGTGCGGCTGGGCCAATCTGGCCGCTGGCCTCAAGGGCGGGTTTCCACGTATACTCGTTGGGTTTGCCCACTTGAGCGTTGTTCCTGTCACCAAAATGTCCGCGCGGAAGCTGTCTGCAGAAATCCGCGCAGAAGTCCCGGGAGGCTGGAACGACCCCGAAGACGCGCCCGTGCGGGCGCTGACTCGGCAGGAGGCGCAGGCTCTCGTTGCGCGTACGCCCGGCGTGTCCCCCTGGACAGTCGTGGCAGTGCAGGCGGGGGTCGGCGCGGGGGTGGCCGCACTCGTGTGGTTGCTCTGGGGCGAGCGCTCGGTTGCACTGTCCGCGCTGTATGGCGCGGCGGTGGTGGTGGTGCCCGCGATGCTGATGGCGCGCGGCATGACCAGCCGACTCTCCAGCATGAATCCCGGCGCAGGCGCCGTCAGCTTCATGTTGTGGGAGCTGTTGAAGATTGCGGTCTCGGTGGCGATGCTTGCGCTTGCGCCGAGGTTCGTGCAGCCCTTGAGCTGGCCGGCGTTGCTGGTGGCGATGGTGCTGTGCATGAAGGTGTACTGGTTCGCGCTCCTGTGGCGCGGGCGCTGAAGAACAACGAGCAGAGCAACCGAGATGGCAGCCAGCGGTCAAGGCCCTACGGCCGGCGAGTACATCGTCCACCACCTGCAGCACCTGCAGAACACCAAGCAGACGTCGGTCGTCGACTTCTCGGTCTTCAACCTCGACTCGATCTTTTATTCCGTCCTGCTCGGGGTGCTGGGCTGCTTCCTGCTGTGGCGTGCGGCTTCACGGGCCACCGCCGGTGTGCCGGGGCGCTTCCAGGCTGCGGTGGAAATCCTCGTGGAGATGGTCGAGAGCCAGGCCAAGGGCATCGTTCACAACGCCACGAGCCGCAAGCTCGTGGCGCCGCTGGCGCTGACCGTGTTCGTCTGGATCTTCCTGATGAACGCGATGGACCTGCTGCCGGTCGACCTGCTGCCCACGATCTGGCACGTCGCCGGCCCGGCGCTCGGCATGAAGGATTACATGCGTGTCGTGCCCACGGCCGACCTGTCGGTGACGATGGGCCTGTCGCTGTCGGTGCTGCTGATCTGCGTGTTCTACAACATCAAGATCAAGGGCCTGGGCGGCTGGGTGCACGAGCTCTTCTCCGCCCCCTTTGGCGACAAGTTCTACCTGTACCCGTTCAACTTCGCGATGCAGATCATCGAGTTCGTCGCCAAGACGGTCTCGCACGGCATGCGGCTGTTCGGCAACATGTACGCGGGCGAGCTCATCTTCATGCTGATCGCGCTGATGGGCGGGGCGTGGTCCCTGTCGGCCACCGGCATCCTGCTGACGCTGGGCCACATCATCGCCGGCAGTGCCTGGGCCATCTTCCACATCCTGATCATCACGCTGCAGGCCTTCTTGTTCATGATGCTCACGCTCGTGTACGTCGGTCAGGCGCATGACTCGCACTGAGGCCACGCCCGCACGCGCGCTGCCTGTATCTTTTTCCCTCCCCTTTCTTTCTCACCCCACCTGAACTAGGAGCTTTCCATGGAAGTCATCAGCTTTGTCGCGCTGGCCGCCGGCCTGATCATCGGTCTGGGCGCCGTCGGTGCCTGCATCGGCATCGGCATCATGGGCAGCAAGTACCTCGAGTCGGCCGCGCGCCAACCCGAGCTGATGGGCGAGCTGCAGACCAAGATGTTCCTGCTGGCCGGCCTGATCGACGCGGCCTTCATCATCGGCACCGGCATCGCGCTGTGGTTCGCCACCGCCAACCCGTTCCTGGGCCAGATCGCCAACCTGCCGAAGTAATTCCTTCGCGCCGGTCAGCCGCGCGCTCGGGGCCGTCGATGTCCCTGGCGTGCGCCTTCACCCCATGACGAGGTACGAGACGTGAGCATCAATGCCACCCTCATCGTCCAGATGATCGTGTTCGCGATCCTGGTCTGGTTCACGATGCGGTTCGTCTGGCCGCCGATCACGGCGGCTCTGGACGAGCGCGCCAAGAAGATCGCCGACGGCCTGAGCGCGGCCGACAAGGCCAAGGCCGAACTGTCCGCCGCCAACACGCGCGTCGAGCAGCAGCTCGCCGCTGCGCGCGACGACGCCGCCAAGCGCCTGGCCGATGCCGAGCGCCTGGCTCAGCAGACGGTGGAGGAGGCCAAGGCCCGTGCTTCCGAGGAGGCTGCCAAGATCATTGCCGCGGCCCGTGCCGAGGCCGAGCAGGAAGCCTTCAAGGCGCGCGAGACGCTGCGCGAGCAGGTCGCCGGCCTGGCCGTCAAGGGCGCCGAGCAGATCCTCAAGCGCGAGGTCAACGCCGGCGTGCACGCCGAGCTGCTGGCGCGGCTGAAGACCGAGCTCTGACATGGCCGAGATCGCAACGCTCGCGCGCCCCTACGCCGAGGCCTTGTTCAAGGCCGCAGGTGCCGAGGGCGTGGCGCTCAAGGAGCAGCTCGCGGCGCTTGCCGCACTGGCCAGCGACGCGCAGCTGCGCCAGTTCGCCGACAACCCCAAGGTCTCGGCCGCACAGGTGGCGGCGCTGGCCGTCGAGGTGCTGTCGGGCCAGGGCGTGAAGCTCTCGTCCAAGGCGGCCAACCTGCTGCAGGTGGTGCTCGACAACGGGCGTTTCGTCGCGTTGCCGGAGATCGCCGCGCAGTTCACTGCGCTGGTCAACACGCAAGGTGGCGTCAGCGACGCACTCGTGGAAAGCGCCTTTGCGATGGATGCGGCACAGCTGGCCGAGGTTGTGGCCACGCTCGAGCGGCGTTTTGGCCGCCGGCTGCAGGCCAGCGTGCAGGTGCGCCCCGAACTCATCGGCGGCATCCGCGTCACCGTGGGCGACGAGGTGCTCGACACCTCGGTCAAGGCCCGTCTGGAACAGATGAAGGTCGCGCTCACTGCGTGACCGGGAGAACCCCATGAACCTGAACCCCGCAGAAATCTCCGAGCTGATCAAGAGCCGCATCGAGGGCCTCGCGGCCGGTGCGGACATCAAGAACCAGGGCACGGTGGTCTCGGTCACCGACGGCATCGTCCGCGTCCACGGCCTGTCGGATGCGATGGCCGGCGAAATGCTCGAGTTCCCGCCCACGCCTGGCGGCCAGCCCACCTACGGCCTGGCGCTGAACCTCGAGCGCGACTCGGTGGGCGCCGTGATCCTGGGCGAGTACGAGCACATCTCCGAGGGCGACACCGTCAAGTGCACGGGCCGCATCCTGGAAGTGCCGGTGGGCCCGGAGCTCATTGGCCGCGTCGTCAACGCGCTGGGCCAGCCGATCGACGGCAAGGGCCCGATCAACGCCAAGATGACCGACGTCATCGAGAAGGTCGCCCCGGGCGTGATCGCGCGCCAGAGCGAGGACCAGCCGGTGCAGACGGGCCTGAAGTGCCTGGACTCGATGGTGCCCGTGGGCCGCGGCCAGCGCGAGCTGATCATCGGCGACCGCCAGACCGGCAAGACGGCCGTGGCGATCGACGCGATCATCAACCAGAAGGGTCAGAACATGACCTGCATCTACGTCGCGATCGGCCAGAAGGCTTCGTCGATCAAGAACGTGGTGCGCTC
>CAILKA010000285.1 GCA_903834645.1 uncultured beta proteobacterium | reverse complement strand
GCCCCAGCCGATGGCCACCCCGGAGCCCGCCGCGTCCACGGCCCCGGCGGCCGCCGCCGAGGCCGAGCGCGCCAGGCAGGCAGCCCGCGAGGCCGAGATCGCGCTGGAGCGCGAAGCGCGGCGCAAGGCCGAGGAGGAGCGCACCGCAAGGGAGCGGGCGGCGCGTGAGAACGCCAGCCTGGAGCGGGCCGCTGCCGAGAAGGCTGCCCGGGGAAAAGCTGACCGGGAAAAGGCGGCGCAGGAAAAGGCGGCGCAGGAGAAGGCCGCGCGAGCCGAGCAGCAACGCCTGGAACGCGAGCGGGCGCAGCAGCAGAAAGCCGAGCAGGCCGACAAGGCCCGGCTGCAGAAAGCGCAGCAGCAAAGGGCCGAGGACGCGCAGCTTGCGCGCCAGCGCGAGGAGAATCTGCGCCGGCTGATGGGCCAGATTCCCCCGGGCACCGGCTCGGCCACGGGCCAAGCAGCCGCCGATGCAGCGCCCTCGGCCGCCTACGCCGGGCGCCTCGTGCAGGCGATCTTTCCGAACATCGTCTACACGAGCACGCTGCCGGGCAACCCGGCGGCGGTGGTCGAAGTGCGTGCCGGCCCCAACGGGACCGTGATCGGCCGGCGCCTCGTGACCTCGAGCGGACATCCCGATTGGGACGACGCCGTCCTGCGCGCCATCGACCGCACAGGCATCCTCCCACGCGATGCCGACGGACGCGTACCGCCCGTCATCCACATCACGTTCAGCCCGCGCTGAGACGGCGTTGGCGGGGCCGCCGGGCCCCGGCCTCGACGCGGCCGCCGGGGTGCCGTGGCCCCTTTTTCGCCCCCTTGGGGTTCCGGCGAAGGTAGTGGACAATCCACCGCTCCGCGCCTCGCGTCCTGCACCTTTCCATGCGCACCCGCGTCCTCATCGTCGACGACATCCAGATCAACCTGGACGTCCTGGTCGGGATGCTGCGCAACGAGCACGACTGCGTCACCGCGATCTCCGGCTCCAGGGCGCTCGAGGCGCTGGAGGCTGGCCCGCTGCCCGACCTCGTGCTCCTGGATGTGATGATGCCCGGCATGAGCGGCTACGAGGTGCACGCCGCGATCCGCAACACGCCCGCCTGGCGATCGATCCCCGTGATCTACGTGACGGCCCGCAACGACCCGCGCAGCGAGTCCGAGGCGCTGGGCAACGGCGCAGTGGACTTCATCCACAAGCCCGTCAACAAGGATGTCCTGCGCGCGCGCGTGCGCCTGCACCTGATGCTCGAGCAGCAGCGCCTTGCGGTGCGCGAGAACGAGGAGCGCATGCGTCTGGCGGCGCAGGCCGCCAACTTCGGCGTGCTCGACTACGACCTCGTGGGCGGCAACGCCTTCTGGTCGATCGAGACACGCCGCATCTTCGGCCTGGCGGCCGACCAGCCCGCCACACCGCCTGGGGAGGTGCCACCAGGCGTGCACCCGGACGACGTCGCGCTCGTGCGCGAGGGCTTCGAGCGTGCGATCGATCCGGCCGGCAGCGGCGAGCTCGAAAGCAAGCACCGGGTCATCCGCCCGGACGGCAACCAGCGCTGGGTGCAATGCAGCGGGCGCGCCCAGTTCGAGGGCGAGGGCGTGAACCGGCGCGCAGTACGGGTGCACGGCGTGTTCCTGGACATCACCGCGCAGGAGCAGGCGCGCCAGCAGATCGACTTCCTCGCCTTCCACGATCCCCTCACGAGCCTGCCCAACCGCGTGCTCGGCCTGGAGCGTCTGCAGCAGGCCATCGGCGCGGCCTCGCGCCACCAGTCTCAGCTCGCCCTGCTCTACCTCGACCTGGACAAGTTCAAGTACGTCAACGACACGCACGGCCATGCCCTGGGCGACCTGCTGCTCAAGGGCGTGGCCCGGCGGCTGGGCGGCTGCCTGCGCGCCGAGGACACCCTGTTCAGGCTGTCGGGCGACGAGTTCATGATCGTGCTGCCCAACGTGAAGAATGCCAACCAGGTCTCCAACGCCTGCGAGCGCATCCTGGCCCGTCACGCCGAGCCCTTCGACCTGGACGGCATCCAGGTGGCGACCTCCTTCTGCGTGGGGGCGGTGATGTATCCGCAGGATGGCATGAGCGGCGAGATGCTGATGCGCAATTCCGACATGGCGCTCTATGAAGCGAAGAAGGCCGGGCCCAACAGCTTCCGCTTCTTCGAGCCGCAGATGAACGCCAACCTCGTGAAGTACGTGCAGACACGCGAGGCGCTCGTGCAGGCCATCGAGCGCGAGGAGTTCGAGCTGCACTATCAGCCGCAGGTGAGCCTTCTCGACAATCAGGTCGTCGGAGTCGAGGCGCTCATCCGCTGGCGCCGTCCGGGCCAGGGGCTGCTGCCGCCGGTGGCCTTCATCGCCGCTGCCGAGGAGACAGGGCTGATCGTGCCCATCGGGCGCTGGGTGCTGCACGAGGCCTGCCGACAGGCCGCACGCTGGCAGGCCTCGGGGCTGCCGCGCCTGTTCGTCGCGGTCAATCTCTCGGCCATGCAGTTCCGTCAGGGCATCGTCGAGGCCGACGTGCGTGATGCCCTCGCCGCGACCGGGCTCGATCCCGCGCTGCTCGAGCTTGAACTCACGGAGTCGATCCTGCTGCAGAGCGACGACATGGTGATGTCGCTGCTCCGGCGCTGGAAACAGCTGGGCATCCGGCTCACGATCGACGACTTCGGCACCGGCTACTCGAGCCTGGCCTACCTCAAGCGCCTGGCGGTGGACAAGCTCAAGATCGACCGGTCCTTCGTCACGAACCTGCGCGACGACGAACAGGACCGTGCGATCGTGCTGGCGATGTTGCAGATTGCGCGCAGCCTCCGGCTCGCGACGGTCGCCGAGGGCATCGAGGATGCCGAGGTTGTCGAACGCCTGCGCGCGATGGGCTGCGAAGAGGTGCAGGGCTACCTGTACGCGCGGCCCCAGCCGGCCGAGGTCTTCGAGCAGTGGCTGCGCGCATGCGCGGGCAAGCCTGCGCCGGCGCACGAGTTTCTGTCCCCCACGCCTTCAGGAGCCTGAACCATGCGAGGACCATGCCTGCGCATCGCGCTGTCGCTGACCGCGATGCTGGGCGGCCTGTGCCTTGCCGCCCAGCCGGCAAGCGCCCAGCCCGTCTACCGCTTTTCGCCTGTCAACCAGTGGGACATTGCCAAGACGGCCGCCTACTGGAACCCGATCGTGCAGTACGTGGAAGGCAAGAGCGGCGTCAAGCTCGAGCTCAAGATCGGCCGCACCTCGGCCGACACCACCAGCTACGTGCTCGCGCGCGAGGTCGAGTTCGTATTCTCCAACCACCTTTTCTCGCCGGAGCGCGACCAGCTCGGCTGGAAGGTCTTCGGGCGGCGAAATGTGCCGCAGATCTACGGCCAGATCGCCGTGCCGGCCGACTCGCCCATCCAGAAGCTCGAGGACCTGGACGGCAAGACGATGGTCTTCGCCGGGCCCGAGGCCTTCATCGGCTACAAGGTCACGTACGGGCAGATGCTCGCGCGCGGCATCAACGTGAAGGTGGAATTCGGCGGCAACCAGAACGCGGCCTTTGCACAGATGTTCGCCGGCCGCGCCCAGGCCACCGGCAGCAACTCGATGCTGATCGAGGGCTACGCCAACCGCGAGAGCAAGAAGTTCCGCGTGCTGTGGACCTCCGAGGGCTACCACGACCTCGCGCTCATGGCCTCGAGCAAGGTGCCCGAGCCGCAGGTGCGCGCGGTGGCCAAGGCCTTCGTCGAGATGCACCAGGATCCGGCAGGCCGCGACATCCTCAGGCGCGCCTCGGAGGCGGTGGGGTTGAGCGAGCAGGCCTATTTCATCCCCTCCTCGGACGCCGACTACGCCTCCTACCGGCGCTTCTACCAGAAGGCGCCGCCCGCGTTGCGCTGAGAGATGCCCATGCGACTGCGCCGCATCTCCCTGAGGCTGCCGCAGTCGTTGGTGTGGCGGGTGTTCGCACTCTACGCCGCCACGCTGCTCCTGTTCGTGAGCGTGGGGCTCACGCTCTTCTACCGCTACAACTTCGAGCAGACGCTGGAGGACGCACAGCAGGCGGCGCTGATGCTCAACCAGCTCACGGGTCAGATCGTCACCGAGAGCGCCGTCATCGGCGACTTCGACACGATCCAGCGCACGCTCGACAAGGCCGTGTCGCGCTCCCCCTTCGCCACGGCAGCCTTCATCGACACCAACGGCGCGGTGCTGCGCGCGCGTGCCAAGACGCCTCCCAGCGTACCTCCCCCGGAGTGGCTGCGCACCCGCGTGGCCTCGCACCTGTCGGACGTCAACGAGGTCATCACCGCAGGCGGGCGCGACTACGGTGTGCTGCGCCTGAACTTCGACACCGAGCGCTTCGCCAACGACCTGTGGCGGCTCGTGCAGTCCGCTCTCGCGCTGTCGATCGCGGCGCTCGTGGGCGGCATGCTGCTCATCCTCTACCCGCTGCGCAAGTGGCTCGGCACGCTGGACCGGGCGCTGCTGGTGGGGCGCAGCGAGCAGCCCGAGCGCTCGCCCGCGCTCGAGCCGCTGATCGAGGGCCTGCCCCTGGAGTTCCGACCCATGGTCCAGGCCCTCAACGAAACCGCTGCGAGCCTGCGCGGCGAGCTCCAGGCACGCGAGCGGGCACTGGTGTCGCTGCGCGAGGTGCTGGCGGGCCTGCGCGCACAGCCGTCAGCCGAAGAAGCCGACGGTGTGGACGACGTGGCGCAGCTGTCGGCCACCGTCGGCAGGCTCGTGGCCGAGCGCGAGGCCGGTCGACACGCGCTGGAGCGTGCGCTGGATGCCGCGGAGGAGGCCAACCGCGTCAAGAGCGAGTTCCTGGCCAACATGAGCCACGAGATCCGCACGCCGATCAACGGCATCATCGGCATGACCGATCTCGCCCTCGAGACTCCCCTGACCGATGAACAACGCGAGTTCCTGACGATCGCGCGCAACTCGGCCAACGCGCTCATGGCCGTGATCAACGATATCCTGGACTTCTCCCGCATCGAGTCCGGGCGGCTTCAGATGGAGCGGATGCCCTTTGACCCTGCCGGCATTGCGCAGGAGGCCTGCAGCGTGGTGCGGGCTCTGGC
>CAILKA010000284.1 GCA_903834645.1 uncultured beta proteobacterium | reverse complement strand
GCTGGCGCGGCAAGCACACCCTGGCGCTGCATCGCGAGGCGGGCTCGATGTTCTTCCTGGGCGAGCTCTTCGTCGATCTGGAGCTGCCCCCGACGCCCCCCGTCTCGGCCCACTGCGGCAGCTGCACCGCGTGCCTGGACGCCTGCCCGACACGTGCCATCGTTGCGCCCTACCGGCTCGACGCCAGGCGCTGCATCTCGTACCTCACGATCGAGCACGACGGCCCGATCGACCCGCAGCTGCGGGCGGCCATGGGCAACCGCATCTACGGCTGCGACGACTGCCAGCTCGCCTGCCCGTGGAACCGCCACGCGCAGCGCTCGCCGTTGCCGGACTTCGACGTGCGCGAGGGCATGGCGGGCGCCACGCTGCTCGAGCTGTGGGGCTGGGACGAAGCCGTGTTCGTGCGACGCACGGCGGGCAGCGCCATCGCGCGCATCGGCTACCGGCGCTGGCGGCGCAACCTCGCGGTGGCGCTGGGCAATGCGGCGCGCGCCGAGCCTGGCGCGAGGCCGGCGATCGTGCAGGCGCTGCGCGGGGCTCAGGCACAGGCCGATGCCCTGGTACGCGAACACCTGGACTGGGCCCTGGAGCAGGCGGGAGCTGCCGCTTCGCAGTAGCCCGTGCGGCTGCCGAGCGGCGCCGCGCAGCGCCTCAGCCAGCCGCTCTGAGCGCCGCCAGCGCCACCGGCAGGCTCACCATGCCCGCCAGCGTGGATACCGTGACGAGCCCGGCCACGAAGGCTCCCGCTCCGCCCATGCGCACCGCGAGCACGTAGGCGCTGGAGGCAGTGGGCAAGGCCGCGAAGGCCACGACGACGGCCGCCTGGATCTTCGGCAGCCCGAGCGCGAGCACCGAGGCCACGGCCACGGCGGGCAGCGCGAGGTGGCGGATCGCCAGCAGCGCGCCGGCCAGCAGCGGAGCCTCGCGCAGCGCACCCATCTGCAGCCCGGCGCCCACCGCCATCAGGCCCAGTGGCAACGCCGCAGCGCTGAGGCGCGACAGTGTCGTGGCGGCGAGTTCGGGCAGCCTCAGCCCCAGCAGGTTGAAGACGAGCCCTGAGACAGTGGCGATGATGAGCGGGTTGCGCGCCAGCTCGCGCAGATAGCCCTGGCCGCCCTGGCGCGCCAGCGGCCACACGGCCGCCACGTTGCACGCCGGCACGCACACCGACACGATCACGGCCATCCAGGCCACCCCCGCCGCGCCCCCGAGGCGGTCGGCGAGCGCCAGCGCCACGTAGGAGTTGAAGCGAAAGGCCACCTGGGCCCCGGAGGCGTGCAGCCGCGCGTCCACGCCTGGCGCCAGGCGCACGGCATAGGCCAGCATCACCCCCACGGCCGTCACGGTCAGCGCGGCCACGGCCACGGGCGCAGCCGTGCCGAGGTCCAGCGGGTTGCGCACGATCGAGCCGAACAGCAGCGCCGGGAACAGCACCACGTACACCAGGCGCTCCACCCCGGCCCACAGCGGGCGGTCCAGCGGCGTGAAACGGCACAGCACGAAGCCGGCGGCGATCAACAGGAAGTCGGGCAGCAGCAGCAGGGCATCGGCCATGGCCGCAGTATGGCCTGCGTGCCGTGCGGCCTTGCGTCCCCCGGGTGGCGGGTTGCCTCGTGTCGATGGCACACTGGCGGCCGACCGAAACGTCTCACCTCCCCCCACACCCGGAGTTCGCCACCATGAAGCTCGTCAAGCTCCTCGCCGGCATCGCCGGCGCCGCCGTCATGGCCGCCCCGGTAGCCGCCTGGGCCCAGGCCTACCCGAACAAGCCGGTTCGGCTCGTCGTGCCTTTCGCCCCGGGTGGCACCACCGACATCATCGCCCGCGTCATTGCCGAGACGGTGGGCGGGCCCTTCGGGCAGCCGATGGGCGTCGAGAACAAGGCCGGCGGCGGTGGCTCGATCGGTGCGCTCGAGGTGATCAAGTCACCCACCGACGGCTACGTGCTCGGGATGGCCACGGTGTCCACCACCGCGGCCAACCCGGCGATCAACAAGCGCATCGGCTATGACCCGACGGTGGACTTCACGCCCATCATCAACATCGCTGCCACGCCCAACGTCATTGCCGTGCACCCGAGCTTCCCGGCGCGCGACTACAAGGGCTTCATCGCCGAACTCAAGAAGAACCCGGGCAAGTACAGCTACGCGAGCTCGGGCACGGGGGGCATCGGCCACCTGCAGACCGAGCTCTTCAAGAGCCTGGCCGGCGTCTTCATGACGCACATCCCGTACCGAGGCGCCGGTCCGGCGCTCAACGACACGGTGGCGGGCCAGGTACCCATCATTTTCGACAACCTGCCCTCGGCACTGCCCTTCATCCGCGACGGCCGCCTGATCCCGATCGTGGTCGCCGCCCCGCAGCGCCTGTCCGTGCTGCCTGCCGGCGTGCCGACCTTCAAGGAAGTGGGGCTGGAGCCGGTGAACCGCATGGCCTACTACGGCGTCCTCGGTCCGAAGGGCCTGAGCAAGGAGGTCATCGACAAGGTCGCTGCCGCCGTCAAGCGCACGGCCGAGATGCCTGACGTGAAGAAGCGCATCGAGGACACCGGATCGCTGCTGATCCTGAACACCCCGGAGCAGTTCGCGCAGCAGATCCGCGCCGAGTTCGACGTCTACAAGGACGTCGTGGCCAAGCAGAAGCTCACGCTGGAGTGACGGCCGGCCGAGCCGGCCGAGCTGGTGTGCCGGCGGGCCGGCTCACTCTCGGGGCCTCGTCCGGCGCCTGATCCCCTGCGCCGCTGAATCTTCCCGGCCTTGGCCGACGACACCGCGACGATCGACCGCTTCCTCGATGCACTGTGGGTCGAGGACGGCCTGGGCCCGCTGACACTGGCGGCCTACAGGCGCGACCTGAAGCTGTACGCGCAGTGGCTGGGCCAGGGCTCGGGCCGGTCGATCGAGGCGAGCCGCGAATCCGACCTGCTCGGCTACATCTCCGAACGTCACGCGCAGACCCGCGCGAGCACCGCCAGGCGGCGCCTGAGCGTCTTTCGGCGCTTCTTCCGCTGGGCTCTGCGCGAGCACCTGTGCGCGCAGGACCCCACGCTCAAGCTGCAGGCGGCCAAGCTGCCGCTGCGCGTGCCGCGCGCGCTCAGCGAGGCGCAGGTGGAGGCGCTGCTCGCGGCCCCCGACGTGGCCACCCCCCTGGGCCTGCGCGACCGCGCGATGCTCGAGCTGATGTATGCCAGCGGCCTGCGCGTGACGGAGCTCGTGACGCTCAAGACCGTGTACCTGGGCCTGGACGGGGGGGCGCTGCGCGTGACGGGCAAGGGCTCGCGCGAGCGCATGGTGCCCTTTGGCGCCGAGGCGCACGCGTGGCTGCGCCGCTACCTGGCGCAGGCGCGTGGCGAGATCCTCAAGGGCCAGGCAAGCGACGCGCTCTTCGTCACGGCCCGTGGCGGCCCGATGACGCGCCAGATGTTCTGGAACCTCATCAAGCGCCATGCGCGGCAGGCCGGCATCGCGGTGGCGTTGTCGCCGCACACGCTGCGCCACGCCTTTGCCACGCACCTGCTCAACCATGGCGCAGACCTGCGCGCGGTGCAGATGCTGCTGGGCCACGCCGACATCTCCACGACCACGATCTACACGCACGTCGCACGCGAGCGGCTGCGTCAGCTGCATGCGCAGCACCATCCGCGAGGCTGATGCGGGGGAGCGCCTCGCGCTGCGCGTCAGTCCGCCGGCAGCGCCTGCATTTCCTCGGGCGTGAAGCCCGCGCGCGCGCGCGCCTCGAGGTTGAAGGGGCCCTTGAGCCGAGGCGCCCCGTGCCGCGCGGCCAGCACCGGGTAGTGCGCCACGGGGTCGAGGCCGCGCTGCGCACACGCGTGGCGGTACCAGTGGTTGCCGATCGCCACGTGGCCCACTTCATCGCGCAGGATCACCTCCAGGATCTCGACGGCGCGTGCATCCCCGGCACGGGCGAGCCGCGCCTGCATGGGCGGCGTGGCGTCCAGCCCCCGTGCCTCCAGCGTGCGCGGCACGAGCGCCATGCGCGCCACGAGATCGTCGGCCGTGCGGCGCGCCATGGTCCACAGGCCGTCGTGGGCCGGGTAGTCGCCATAGCCGTGGCCGAGCGTGGCCAGGTGCGCCTGCAGCAGGCTGAAGTGGTGCGCCTCCTCGGCCGCCACGCGCAGCCAGTCGAGGTAGTAGGCCTGCGGCAGGCCGCCGAAGCGCCAGGCCGCGTCCAGGGCCAGGTCGATGGCATTGAACTCGATGTGCGCCACCGCGTGCAGCAGCGCGCTGCGCCCCTCCACGGTGAAGGGGCTGCGGCGCGGCACCTGCGAGGCGTCGACGAGCAGCGGGCGGGGTGGGCGCCCAGGCAGCGCCGCAGGCGGCTCGAGCCGCGCCTGGGGGTCGGCGCTGAGTCCGGATCGGGCAGCGGTCCATGAGGCTTGCGCGGCCTGCACCTTCTTCGCGGGATCGGCCTGGGCAAGCGCGTGCAGGGCAAGGGCGCGCAGTTCCATTCCTACAATTATCGGTTCGGCCCGCCTGGCGGGCCTCAGCCGCGAAGGACGCGCAATGGCGCTGTATGCACTCGAGGACCTCATCCCGCAGGTCGACCCCACTGCCTGGATCGCCGACGAAGCGTGCGTCATCGGCCAGGTCACGGTGGGACCGCAGGCGGGCATCTGGTACGGCGCCGTCGTGCGGGGTGACACCGCGCCGATCCACATCGGCGCGCGCAGCAACGTGCAGGACAACAGCGTGCTGCACGTGGACATGGACGTGCCGCTGGTCATCGGGGAGGACGTGACCGTGGGGCACCAGGTGATGCTGCACGGCTGCACCATCGGCGACGGCTCGCTCATCGG
>CAILKA010000283.1 GCA_903834645.1 uncultured beta proteobacterium | reverse complement strand
CGGCAAGGGCGCCGAGTTCGCCATGCCCACCGCGCGCTGAGCGTGCCGCGGCCGAGCATGCCCCGACACGCAGGCTTTGCCGGCACGCGCCGTCGGCTGCTGGCGGGCGTGGCGGGGCTGGCGGGTGGCTGCGGTGTCCCGGTGGCCGCGCGTGCCTCGCTTGCCTGGCTGGCCCCGTCCGCGTCAGGGGCTGCTGCCGCGACCGTGACCGCGCTGACCGCTCCCTACACGGCCGAGGATCTCGCACACGCCGCGCGGCTGCGCGAACGCGCCCTCGGCGACGGCCTGGCCTGGCAGCTCGCCGAGAGCCTGTGCACCGAGGTCGGGCCGCGCCCGGCCGGCTCCGAGGCCGATGCGCGGGCCGTGGCCTGGGCCCTTGAGCGGCTCACCCGGCTGGGCTTCTCGCGCGTGCGCGCCGACCCGATCGAGCTGCGCGTGTGGCAGCGCGGGCCGGGCCAGGCCCGGCTCACGGCGCCGCACGCGCGCGCGCTCGTGATGACGGCGCTGGGCAACAGCCCGCCCACGCCCGAAGGCGGGCTCGAGGGCGAACTGGCCTACTACCCCGACTTCGAGGCGCTGCGGGCCGAGCGCGGCGAGCGCGCGCGCGGTCGCATCGTCTACATCGACCAGAAGATGGCGCGCACCGTGGACGGCAGCGGCTACGGGCCGGCGGTGCGGGCGCGCGTGATGGGGCCGATGGAGGCCGCACGCCGCGGGGCGCTGGCGCTCGTGATCCGCTCGATCGGCACTGACCGCGACCGCGTGGCCCACACCGGGATGATGGCCGTGGACCCGGCGCAGCCCGTGGTGCCGGCCGCGGCGCTGTCGGTGCCCGACGCGCAGCTGATCGAGAGGCTGCACGCGGCCGGCGCAGCGCTGCGGCTGCACCTGGCCATCGGCGCGCGCCAGGCGGTGCCGGCGCGCACGCACAACGTGCTGGCCGAAGTGCCAGGCACCGACCTGGCTCGCGAGATCGTGCTCGTGGGGGCGCACCTGGACTCGTGGGACGTGGGCCAGGGCGCGCTGGACAACGCCGCCGGCGTGGCCATCGTCGTGGCCGCCGCCCACCAGATCCTGGCGCTGGGTCGCCGCCCGCGCCGCACGGTGCGCGTGGTGCTCTTCGGCAACGAGGAGAACGGCTTCGACGGCGCGCGCCACTATGCCGAGCGCTACCGCGAGGAGCCGCACCAGCTCGTGGGCGAGAGCGACTTCGGGGCCGGGCGCGTGTGGCGGCTGCGCAGCCGCGTGGCGCCCGAGGCGTTCAGCGCCATCGAGGCGATGGCGCCGCTGCTGGCGCCGCTGCAGGTGGCCCTGGGCGACAACCAGGGCAGCCCCGGGCCCGACGCGGCGGTGCTGATGCGGCGCAACCGCTGGAGCGCCATCGAGCTGTCGCAAGACGGAACCGACTACTTCGACGTGCACCACACCGACAACGACACGCTCGAGCGCATCGACCCGGCAGCGCTGCGCCAGAACGCCGCAGCCTGGTCGGTCGTGACGTGGCTGGCGGCGCAGTCGGCGATGGGCTTCGGCTGAGGTGGGTGCCCGCCGGCCTGGCTGCTCTCAGGTGCCGATGACCCCGCCATCGCGCCGGCGCACCACCACGGTGGCCGAGCGCGGCCTCCCCTCGGGCCGGTAGTCGGGCCAGTTCGAGAAGCGGCGCGGCTCGGCCGGGTCGCTGCGGTCGCTGGGCGTCTCGCCTGGGTGCTGGATGTTGAGAAACATCGTGCGCCCGTCGGGTGTCCAGGTCACGCCCGTGATCTCGCAGCCCGTGGGGCCGGTGAGGAAACGCCGCGTCTGGCCGGTGGCGGGGTCGCAGGCGAGCATCTGGTTGTTGCCCACGCGCGCGAGTTCGCCCTTGTGCATCTGCGAGGTGGAGGCGTCGGTCTGGATCCACAGCACGCCGCGGGCGTCGAAGGCGATGCCGTCCGGGCAGGCGTAGAGGTCGCCGCGGATATTGCCCTGGGCCTCGGCCCGCTCGTTGGCCGGGTCGCCCGCCAGCACGAGGTGGTTCCACTCGAAGGTCTCGCCGTCGAAGTCGAGCGCCTCCTTCCAGCGGATGATGTGGCCAACGCTGTTGTTGGCGCGCGGGTTGGCCGCGTCCACGCCGGGCTGCCCGGCCGCTCCGCGCGCGGAGTTGTTGGT